>NZ_JACAPZ010000048.1:10789-31677 GCF_013385475.1 Pseudomonas sp. G5001 | reverse complement strand
CGGGTAAATCGGCAAGGATGCCGATTTAGCCGCGCCGGGCCATGGATGGCCCGTCGCGGCGGCCCGCGGAGCCGGGCCGGAGTGCGGGCATGCCGAGCCTAAGCGAGGCACCGAGTGGTGGGGCAAAGACCTTTTGGTTACTTTTGGGGCGTTTGCCAAAAGTGACCCGCTGTAAGAGCGGAACCATAAGTCGCCGTTACCGCAGCAACGGATATGTACCCGAGATCAACCCCGACTCAACACCCCCCCTTCCCGAGCCTTGCGCCTGTTCTTGATCCCATAACAAACCCACATAAACACCACCCAAACCGGAATCGCATACACCGACACCTGAATCCCCGGAATCAGCAGCATCACCCCAAGAATAAACACCACAAACGCCAGGCAAACATAATTCCCATACGGATACCAAAGCGCCTTGAACAACGGCACCTGCCCCGTCCGATCCATATGCTGCCTAAACTTGAAATGCGAAAAACTGATCATCGCCCAGTTGATCACCAGGGTCGCCACCACCAGCGACATCAACAACTCCAGCGCATGCTGCGGAATCAGGTAGTTCATCAACACCGCCACCAGCGTAATCGCCGCCGACGCCAGGATCGACCGCACCGGCACCCCGCGCTTGTCGATCTTCGCCAATGCCCGCGGCGCGTCACCCTGCTCGGCCATCCCCAACAGCATCCGGCTATTGCAGTAAGTGCCGCTGTTGTAGACCGACAACGCCGCCGTCAGCACCACAAAGTTGAGAATATGCGCTGCCGTGTTACTGCCCAACATCGAAAACACCTGCACAAACGGACTGCCGCTATAGGCGTCCCCGGAGGCATTCAGGGTCTCCAGCAAGCTGTCCCAAGGCGTCAACGACAACAGCACCACCAACGCGCCGATGTAGAAAATCAGGATCCGGTAGATCACCTGGTTGATCGCCTTCGGAATCACCGTGCGTGGCTTGTCCGCCTCAGCCGCAGTAAACCCGAGCATCTCCAGGCCGCCAAACGAGAACATGATGATCGCCATGGCCATCACCAAACCACCCACGCCATGGGGAAAGAACCCGCCGTGCTCCCACAGGTTGGTCACCGAGGCTTGTGGCCCGCCGGTGCCACTCACCAACAGGTAACTGCCCAGGGCGATCATCCCGACAATGGCGACCACCTTGATGATCGCAAACCAGAACTCGGCCTCGCCGAAGACCTTGACGTTGGAAAGATTGATCACATTGATCAGCACAAAAAACGCCGCCGCCGACACCCAGGTCGGGATCTCGGGCCACCAGTAGTGCACATACTTGCCGACCGCCGTCAGCTCCGACATGCCCACCAGGATGTACAAAATCCAGCAGTTCCAGCCCGACAGGAAGCCGGCGAAACCGCCCCAATACTTGTGGGCAAAGTGGCTGAAGGAACCGGCCACCGGCTCTTCGACGATCATCTCGCCCAGCTGGCGCATGATCATGAAGGCGATAAAGCCGCAGATGGCATACCCGAGGATCATCGACGGCCCGGCGGATTTCAGCACGCCGGCCGACCCCAGGAACAACCCGGTGCCAATCGCGCCACCGAGGGCGATCAGTTGGATATGGCGATTTTTCAGGCCGCGCTTCAGTTCGCCTGAATGCGAGTTGGCTTCACTCATGGAAAGGGTCTCACGCAAGGTTTGAGGGTGCTCATGGAGGGGTGCTGCTTTGGTAACGGGCTACAGCAGCGCCGATCAAACCCCGGTCCAGCGTTTTTTCTTACGGTCATACGTCACCTGTTGTTTTTATCTGTGACGAAATCGAACCCGACGGGCTTGTGGCCAGGCGGAATGAACAAGGCGGATAGCCCTGAGAGAGTGGGATCACAGTAAAACGCGGCGCATTGTACACCGCCAAACCTGTCTGGGCTGACAGGATGCGGTGCGGCAGATAGGAGGGACATTAGGAAAATTCTTTCAGATAACGAGAAGTTGACGAAAGGACGATTCCTACAAAACGATGCAACCAACTCTCTGTTTCATCGACATAAACCAAATCGCCATCAAAACGGAATAAAAAATCCAAATGGAACCGTGTCAATAAAAATTTTGCAATCCCAAACACTCTCTTCTAGGTTCATCCACTTGCCCAGCGCAGCAAGCTGGCAAGCTCGTTCTCAAACAACGTCATCTAGGAGATTCACCATGCAAGCACTGGAAAATGACCTGGAAACCGAACTGCAACTCGACGATTGGTTTGAAGCGCCGACCCATGAGGCCGCCGTTGAAATGATGCAAGCCGATGCCGTCGTGCCGTTCGGCACCGCGATGTGGCCTTTCTAATCTGATCAGGCACCCCGGCAGGTGCGGGACGCCGCACCTGCCACTGCTCCTACCGAAGGCTTTGAAGGAAGGACGTCATGGACAAGGCCCGCGCCGTCGAACATTTTCTGTATTACCTCGCCCATCACCCGGCCCTCGCCGGCCTGCACCGCCCCACCATTTTGCTTGGCCATACCGAACGCTACGACGCCATCGCCCAGTCGATCATCCAGGGCTGCGCTGCCCGCTTCGACTTCCAGGTACAACGCCTGGACCAGGCCCCCAGCGAAACGCTGGCCAAGGCCATCGAAGGCTGTGACCTGTACATGTTTCTCTACGATTCCTCGACCTTGCCCAACCCACGCGCCGAAGGCCCGGACTTTATCCGCGCACTGCAGGGCGTGATGGCCGAGCACTGGAAAAAGTCCCTGCTGCTCAAGGACTATGGCGATTACTTCTACGACACCTTCAGCGTCGCCCCACAGCGGATTGCCGACCTCAACGCCACGTTGATCCGGCGCATGTCCCAGGCCAGCGTGCTGAGCTTCACCGACCAGCATGGCTCGCGCCTTGAAGCGCCCATGAGCAGCATCAAGAAGTGGACCAATATCAACGGCGTCGGCAACCACGACCTGGCGCCCGGCGAGATCGCGACCCACAGCGAGGCCATCAACGGCCAGGTGCGGTTTGTCGGCACCTTCCTCAGCACCATTCCCTTTGCGCGTAAATACGGCGTGCTGCAATCACCGCTGGAACTGTGGATCGAGAACTCGACCATCTGCACCGTGGCCAGCGAAGTGCCGGGGCTGGCGGATGACTTCAACAAATACCTGAATGCCAACCCGTCCAATCGCCGGGTGGAAGAACTGGGCATTGGCACCAATGAAGGCGTGAAGGATTTGTATGCGCGCAACGCCGGCTTTGAAGAGCGTCATTGCGGGCTGCACCTGGGATTGGGTGGCGGGCAGAAAGGCAGCCACCACCTGGACCTGATCTTCGCCAGTGGCGTGTTGGCCCTCGACGATAAACCCGTGTTCGATGGGGCTTTCATGTTCTGACACGCCCGCCAAAACAATGGAGATCAACTGTGGGAGCGGGTTTGCTCGCGAATGCGGTGGGTCAGTCACTGGATGTATCAACTGATACACCGCATTCGCGAGCAAGCCCGCTCCCACAGTGGACCTGCTTTGCTCATAGAGCAGGTTCCAAATCCAGGCCAAAAAAAACGCCAACCCGAGGGTTGGCGTTTTCATGCAGCGCTTAACGAATCACTGCGGCTTCTTGCGACCAAAACCTGGACGCTGGCCGGAACCGGCCGGTGCACCACGACGCTTGCCCGATGGCGCGTCATCGACCAGCTTCAGGCCCGGGCGTTTTTTCGGCGATGGCTTGGCTGGGCGTTTGGTGCTGGCGCTGTCGTCGGCACGGCCCGCAGCCGGAGCACCACGACCAGACTCGCCACGGTTACCGCGACCGCCAGCAGGTGCATCACCACGACCGGCTGGACGCGGTGCGCGCGGCGCACGTTCGCCATCCTGACGGGCCGGTGCCGAAGGACGACGCTCGCCTTCGATGTGCGGCTCGCGGGAGATGCGGCCGCCCGTGGCCGGTGCATCCAGCGCAGGGCGCAGGGTGCGGGCAACACGGTCGGTACGCGCCACCGGACGCGACGATTTACGCTGCATACGCTCAAGCTTGTCTTTGCTCTTGGCGTTCATCTGCGGCATGGCCACCGGCGTCAGGCCGACTTCGGCACTGAGGATGTCGACTTCGTACTGGCTCATTTCGCGCCAGCGGCCCATCGGCAGGTCGGAGTTGAGGAACACCGGGCCGAAACGCACGCGCTTCAGGCGGCTGACCACCAGGCCCTGGGATTCCCACAGGCGACGTACTTCACGGTTACGGCCTTCCATCACCACGCAGTGGTACCAATGGTTGAAGCCTTCGCCGCCCGGCGCCTGCTTGATGTCGGTGAACCTGGCCGGGCCGTCTTCCAGCACGACGCCGGCTTTCAAGCGCTCGATCATTTCGTCATCGACTTCACCACGCACACGTACCGCGTATTCACGGTCCATCTCGTAGGAAGGGTGCATCAGGCGGTTGGCCAGCTCACCGTCGGTGGTGAACATCAGCAAGCCGGTGGTGTTGATGTCGAGACGACCGATGTTGATCCAGCGGCCTTCTTTGGGGCGCGGCATCTTGTCGAATACGGTTGGACGGCCTTCCGGGTCGTCACGGGTGCAGATTTCGCCATCAGGCTTGTTGTACATGATGACGCGGCGCACCGATTCGGCGGCCTCTTCACGCTTGATGACCTTGCCATCAATGGTGATGGCATCGTGCAGGTCGACGCGCTGGCCAAGGGTGGCTTCAACGCCGTTGACCTTGATGCGCTTCTGGGTGATCCAGGCTTCTACGTCGCGGCGCGAGCCTACGCCGATACGGGCGAGGACTTTCTGCAGTTTTTCGCCTGCGGGGCCGATTTCCTGGGTGTCGTTCTGGTCTTGGTCACTCATCTTAAGCACCTCCCGGTGTGTCGATTCAGGCTTGGCCTGAAGATAGTAAAAGCTGGGCTTTTGGCGAACGCATCGCCAAAGGGTCGCGAATCATACGCTCATGGCGCGCGTTGCGCATCAGAGACTAGTCGATAAGTGCGGGCTCATTTGCCTTTCCGCCGACCGGTGGCACCCAGCGCCAGCAGGCGCAGCTCGGCTTCGGCGAGTACCGTGCGCTTGTCGACCTTGTCGAGTTTCTTCCAGGCACGGATCTCGCGCTTGCTGCGCCCGCAGCCCACGCAGATATCGTCGGTGAATTTGCAGATGCTGATGCAGGGGTCTTTGGTGGAGCTCATTCGAATTCTCCTCGCTGGCGACAATCCAAATGTGGGAGCGGGCTTGCTCGCGAATGCAGTGTGTCAGTCGCCGGATGCTTGGCTGACCCACCGCATTCGCGAGCAAGCCCGCTCCCACATTTTTTTCTGCGTCAGTCTTCGAATTGGCGGCGTTCGTTTTCGATGGCTTCGGCCAGGGCGCGGGCTTCGTCTTCTTCGTCGCTCAGCGGCGGTTGTTCGAGCGCTGCGACGGCGGCCAGCAGTTTGGCACGGGCTTCGGCGACGCCGAGGATGTCCTCCTCGGGTTCAGGCTCGGGCTCATCTTCAACTTCGACTGGCAGCTCAACCTCAACGTTCAGTTGCAGCGCAGGCTCCTGCTCACCGTCACTGGCCGCACCATCACGCAGCAAGTCATCGAAGTCAGTCTTGATGCCCTGCTCCATGTCATCCAGTTCCAGCAACAATGTGTGGAAACTGGTTTCGTCCTTCGGCTCTTCCGGCTCGGCGCTGGCGTCGGCCAGCTCCTGCAACCCGGCGGGCACCGGTGCGTCGTCGAAATCCAGGACCGGGTCCGGCTCCATCTCCCGCAGCTCGGCCAGCGGCGGCAAGTCGTCGAGGTTTTTCAGGTTGAAGTGGTCGAGGAACACCTTGGTAGTGGCAAACATCGCCGGCTTGCCGGGCACGTCGCGGTAGCCAACGATCCTGATCCACTCCCGCTCCAGCAACGTCTTGACGATATGGCTGTTGACCGCGACGCCGCGCACGTCTTCGATCTCGCCCCGGGTGATCGGCTGGCGATAGGCGATCAGCGCCATGGTTTCCAGCATCGCGCGGGAATAGCGCTGCGGGCGTTCTTCCCACAGGCGGCCGACCCACGGCGAAAACTTCTCGCGAATTTGCAGGCGATACCCGGAAGCCACTTCCCGCAGCTCGAAGGCACGGCCGTCGCAGGACTTGCGCAGAATTTCCAGGGCCTTCTTGAACACCGGCGGCTCAGGGCGCTCGGCTTCTTCAAACAGTTCGAACAGGCGTTCCAGGGATTGCGGCTTGCCCGAGGCCAGGAGAAAGGCTTCCAGCAGCGGGGCCAGTTCGCGGGGTTCAGTCAGATTCATCGATTCAGCTCTTTATTCGGCTCGCGCCCGCACGTGGATAGCCGCAAAAGGCTCATTCTGGACCAGCTCGACCAAGGATTCCTTGACCAATTCGAGGATTGCCATGAAGGTCACGACTACCCCCAGGCGCCCTTCTTCCTTGGTAAACAGCTCGACAAACGGCACAAACCCGCCGCCCTTGAGGCGATCCAGCACATCACTCATGCGCTCGCGGGTGGACAGTGCCTCGCGGCTGACCTGGTGGCTTTCAAACATATCGCCACGGCGCAGTACTTCGGCCATGGACATCAGCAACTCTTCCAGGCTCACGTCCGGCAGCAGCTTGCGCGCCCGGGCTTCCGGGGCGTCGAGCTTGGGCACCACCACATCGCGGCCGACCCGGCTCAAACCGTCGATGCCTTCGGCCGCGGCCTTGAAGCGCTCGTACTCCTGCAGGCGGCGGATCAGTTCGGCGCGGGGGTCATCCTCTTCCGCCTCGATAGTCTCCGAGCGCGGCAGCAGCATGCGTGACTTGATTTCCGCGAGCATCGCGGCCATCACCAGGTATTCGGCGGCCAGTTCCAGGCGCACGGTCTGCATCAGTTCGACGTAGCCCATGTACTGGCGGGTGATTTCCGCCACCGGGATGTCGAGGATATTGATGTTCTGCTTGCGGATCAGGTACAGCAGCAAGTCCAGCGGACCTTCGAAGGCTTCGAGGAAGACTTCCAGCGCATCCGGCGGGATGTACAGGTCCAGCGGCATTTCCATCACGGCCTGGCCGTAGACCATGGCAAATGGCAGTTCCTGCTGGGCGCCCGCCTGGCTGTCGACGGCTTCCACGGCCGACATTCAGGCCTCGACCATGAACGGTGCCGGGTCGCCACACCCTACGCGCACCACTTCCGGCTCGCCGTCGGCCAGGTTGATCACGGTAGAGGCCTTGTTGCCGCCGTAGCCGCCGTCGATGATCAGGTCGACGTGTTTTTCCAGCAGCCGGCGCATTTCATAAGGGTCGTACAACGGCTCTTCTTCCCCCGGCAGGATCAGCGACACACTCATCAGCGGCTCACCGAGTTCGGCCAGCAGCGCCAGGGCGATCGGGTGTTCCGGCACCCGCAGGCCGATGGTGCGCTTCTTCGGGTGCAGCAGCAGGCGCGGCACTTCGCGGGTGGCGTTGAGGATGAAGGTGTAGGGCCCCGGCGTGTGCGCCTTGAGCAGGCGGAAGGTGCCAGTGTCGACCTTGGCGAACAGCCCCAGCTGGGACAGGTCGCTGCAAATCAGTGCGAAGTTGTGGTTCTTGTCCAGGTCACGCAGGCGTCTTACGCGCTCGACCGCATTCTTGTCGCCGATCTGGCAACCGATGGCGTAGGACGAATCCGTGGGGTAGATCACCACGCCACCGGCACGGATGATCTCCACGGCCTGTTTGATCAGGCGCGCCTGCGGGTTTTCCGGATGAATCTGGAAGAATTGACTCACGTGTTCTACCTGTTCAGACGGTGGCAATAATGGGGTCATGTTTGAAGCGACACCAAAGGGGCGGCAAATCTTCCGGAACGGCGCGGTACTCGCCAATCTCGGACCAGCCGCCGGGGCCATGAAAATCACTGCCGGCGCTGACCAGCAGACCAAATTCACGGGCAAGAATCGCCAGGCTGCCTACCTGCTCGGCGGGTTGATGCCCGTTGACCACTTCGATTGCGTGGCCGCCCGCTCCAATATAGTCGCCAATCAGCTTGCGACGCTTGCTGCGGGTGAAATCGTAATGCCACGGATGCGCCAGGCTGACCCAGGCACCTGCTGCCCGCAGTGTGCCAACGGTGTCTTCCAGGGTTGGCCAGTGTTGCTTGACGTCCCCCAGCTTGCCGGCACCCAGCCATTTGCGGAACGCTTCGGCGCGATCCTTTACAAAACCTTCACGCACCATCCAGTCGGCAAAGTGCGGGCGGGCAGGGGCGTTGCCGCTGTCGCCCAGTTCCCGCTGGATGGCGCGGGCGCCTTCCAGGCCGTTGGACATGCCCTTGAGGGCCAGCTTGCGGCTTATTTCTTCGGACCGCAGCCAGCGGCCATCGTGCAATTTGGCGATGGCCTCCACCAGCGGCGGCGCGTTGACGTCGAAACCGTAGCCCAATACGTGGATGGTTGCGCCGCCCCAGGTGCAGGACAATTCAACCCCGTTGACCAGTTGCATGCCCAACGCATGCGCCGCCTCGCGGGCCTCTGCCAGGCCTTCGAGGGTGTCGTGGTCGGTCAACGACAGGACTCGCACGCCTTTTTCAAACGCACGCGCAACCAGGACCGCGGGCGCCAGGGCGCCGTCGGAGGCTGTGCTATGGCAGTGCAAATCAACATTCACGGGAGTGTGTAACCTCAAGTCAGCTGGCGCTTTCGCTACCAAGGATGTTTGTTATTATGCCGCCACATCCAGCTTCTGGCTCTTACTGTGAAACAATTCATCGACTTCATCCCGCTGTTGCTGTTTTTCATCGTTTACAAAACCGACCCTCGCGTTATCGATCTTGCCGGCCACGAACTGACCCTCGGCGGCATCTACAGCGCCACGGCGGTGCTGATCATCAGCTCCGTGGTGGTCTACGGCGCGCTCTTCATCTCCCAGCGCAAGCTGGAAAAAAGCCAGTGGCTGACCCTGGTCGCCTGCCTTGTGTTCGGCAGCCTGACCCTGGCCTTCCACAGCGAAACCTTCCTTAAATGGAAAGCCCCGGTGGTCAACTGGCTGTTCGCCCTGGCCTTTATCGGCAGCCACTTCATCGGTGATCGCCTGCTGATCAAGCGGATCATGGGCCACGCGCTGACCTTGCCAGACCCGGTGTGGACCCGCCTGAACATCGCCTGGATCGTGTTTTTCCTGTTCTGCGGCGCCGCCAACCTGTTCGTCGCCTTTACCTTCCAGAGCTACTGGGTGGACTTTAAGGTGTTCGGCAGCCTGGGCATGACCGTGCTGTTCCTGGTCGGCCAGGGTATCTACCTGTCGCGCCACCTGCATGACACCGACCCTACCACGCCGAAAACCGAGGACTGACATGCTCTACGCCATCATTTCCACCGACGTCGCCAACTCCCTGGAAAAACGCCTGTCCGTACGCCCGGCCCACGTCGAGCGCCTGAAACAGCTGCAAGCCGAAGGCCGCCTGGTACTGGCCGGCCCGCATCCTGCGGTAGACAGCAACGACCCGGGAGACGCCGGTTTCATCGGTAGCCTGATCGTCGCCGAGTTCGCCTCCCTGGCGGCGGCACAAGCCTGGGCCGATGCTGATCCGTATGTAGCGGCCGGCGTGTACGCCCAGGTGCTGGTCAAACCGTTCAAGCAAGTCCTGCCTTGATTCGTTGCGCGCTGAACCAAATGGCTTCAGCGCACTCCTAAACGCTCATTATTCCCGGTAACCTGCCGACAACGTTCTGAATATTCGTGTGGAATCAGGAGTTCCGATGCGCTTACGTCAGTTGTGTCTGTTGGCAGTGTTAATGATCGGGGCTACGGCCCACGCTGAAGAAACCTCGAACACCGGCAGTTCCACGCCCCTGTCCTTGAGTGCCGGCAGCCAGATCACCGATTTGCAGCAACGTTTGAAAGAAAGCGAACGCCAGCGCGATGAGCTGAGCAAGCAATTGCAAAGTGCTGACGCCACGCGGGAAAGTACCCAACTGAGTAAACTGCGCCAGGAGAACCAACGCCTGGTCCAGCAACTCAAAGAAGCACAGGGCAGTGCCTTGCCACGCTGGCTTACCGAGCAACAACAATGGTTCGTGACCGGCGGGGCAGTCGCGCTGATCGCCCTGTTATGCGGGATCTTCGCCAGTGGCGGGCACCGGCGCCGTCGACAATGGCTAAATTGAGTGAGTCATGAGCGAGCTGTTACTGATAGATGATGACCAGGAGCTCTGTGAGCTGCTGACCAGTTGGTTGAGCCAGGAAGGTTTCCAGGTGCGCGCCTGCCATGACGGCTTGAGCGCCCGCAAGGCATTGGCCGAAGCCGCCCCGGCGGCCGTGGTGCTCGACGTGATGCTGCCCGACGGCAGCGGCCTGGAGCTGCTCAAGCAATTGCGCAGCGACCACCCGGAACTGCCGGTGCTGATGCTCTCGGCCAGGGGCGAACCCCTGGACCGGATCCTCGGCCTGGAACTGGGCGCCGACGACTACCTGGCCAAACCCTGCGATCCTCGTGAACTGACCGCGCGCCTGCGCGCCGTGCTGCGCCGCAGCCACCCGGCCGCCGTGTCCACTCAGCTGGAGCTGGGCGACCTGTGCTTCAGCCCGGTGCGTGGCGTGGTCACTATCGATGAACAGGAATTTGCCCTGACCGTGTCCGAAAGCCGCCTGCTGGAAGCCTTGCTGCGCCAGCCCGGCGAGCCGCTGGACAAGCAGGAACTGGCGCAAATCGCCCTGGGCCGCAAGCTGACCCTGTATGACCGCAGCCTGGACATGCACGTCAGCAACCTGCGCAAGAAAATCGGCCCGCACCCGGATGGCCGGCCACGGATCGTGGCGCTGCGTAGCCGCGGCTATTACTACAGCCTCTAGCCCGCGTAGCAGCTGTCGAGCCTCGGCGAGGCTGCGACAGCATCGCCTCGGTACAGGTGTCAGACCGCAGCGCCTGCCTCGCAGCCTCGCCAAGGCTCGACAGTTGCTACGGTCGCCAATAGTTTTGTCAGCCCCGCCCAAAATCCTCTTTACCCAAGCTTTACCGTCCCCTGACTGCCGCTGACCTTGATCTCCGTAATCTACTCACATCCGGACTCACCGGAATAGAGACAGGAGAATCACCATGCGCAAGACCCTTATCGCTTTGATGTTCGCTGCTGCCCTGCCAACCGTTGCCATGGCCGCTGCGCCAGAAGGCCCAGGCCCGATGGGCGGTCCTGAAGGCCACATGATGGGTGGCCCAGGTCACGGCGGTGAACACGGCATGCGGGGCAAAGGTGGCCCTTTCAGCCAGCTGGACCTGAGCCCTGAACAGCGCCAGCAGATCGGCAAGTTGATGGGCCAGCAATGGCACGCTCGCAAAGAGTTGGTGCGCAAGTACCTGGACAAACTGCCAGCCGCTGATCAGAAAGCCATGAAAGACGAAATGGCGGCCGCCAAGCAGAAAACCCAGACCGACATCCGTGCCGTGCTGAAACCCGATCAACAGAAGAAATTCGACGAGATCGTGAAGAAACAAGCCGAGCGCCGCGCCGAGTGGAAGGAATTCCAGGCCTGGAAAGCCCAGCAGCCGCAAAAAGCGCAATAATGATCTAGCTTCACTCCCAGCCCAGTGGCCACCGCCGCTGGGCTTTTCCTGTTTGAGGATTTCTTGTGCGTTCATTGTTCTGGCGCGTCCTTGCCAGCTTCTGGCTGGCCATCGCCCTGGTTGCCGGGTTGTCGATCCTGCTTGGGCATATGCTCAACCAGGACGCCTGGATTCTCAGCCGCCACCCCGGGCTCAATAACCTCGCGCAGGAATGGACGCAGCTTTACGAGGCCCAGGGCGAGGACGCCGCCCAGGAGCTGCTGCAGCAGCGCAAGCGTCAGTACCACATTGACGTGCAAGTGCTTAACGAAAGCGGCGAGCCTGTGGTGCGCGGCACTTTCCCGCGCCGCGCCGCCGCCCTCGAAGCCCGGCAAAACGACAGCCAGGACCGCCACCTGCCCTGGCGCCGGCTGACCGCCGAGTACACCAGCGAAAAAACCGGCGACACCTACCTGCTGATCTACCGCATTCCCCACCCGGAACTGGACGCCTGGCACCGCAGCAGCCTGCTCTGGCCGTTAAGTGCCCTGGCGATTGCGCTGGTGGTGCTGACCCTGTTCAGCCTGTTGGTGACGTTGTCCATCACCCGCCCCCTCAGCCGCCTGCGCGGCGCAGTGCACGACCTGGGCCAGACCACCTATCAGCAGAACAGCCTGGCGCGGCTGGCCAACCGTCGCGATGAATTCGGCGTACTGGCCACCGACTTCAACCGCATGGGCGCCCGCCTGCAAAGCCTGATCGGCAGCCAGCGCCAGTTGCTGCGGGATGTGTCCCACGAACTGCGCTCGCCCCTGGCCCGCCTGCGGATCGCCCTGGCCCTGGCAGAACGGGCCACGCCCGAAGCGCGGGAAAAACTCTGGCCGCGCCTGACCCGCGAATGCGACCGCCTGGAAGCGCTGATCAGCGAAATCCTGGTACTCGCCCGGGTGGACGCTGATAACGCCAGTGCCGAAGACATCGACCTCAACCCGTTGCTCCGGACCCTGCAAAAAGACGCCTTGCTCGGCGCGCCGGACCAACCCGTGCAGCTGGATGCCGAGGCCGGGCTGCACCTCAAGGGCTGGCCGACCATGATCGAACGCGCGGTGGATAACCTGCTGCGCAACGCCCAACGCTTCAACCCGCCCGGGCAACCGATTGAAATGGAAGCCAGACGCCAGGGCGAACGCATTGTGATCAGTGTGCGCGACCACGGCCCCGGCGTGGATGCCGAACACCTGAGCCAACTCGGCGAGCCGTTTTACCGCGCCCCGGGGCAAACCGCCCAGGGCCATGGCCTGGGCCTGGCCATCGCGCGGCGCGCCGCAGAGCGCCATGGCGGCAGCCTGATCCTGGCCAATCATCAAGGCGGCGGCTTTATCGCCAGCGTGGATCTACCGCTGGAGCCTGGGGTTGTCATTCAACCCTGATGATCTTCTATGATGGTCCTTCTCATTAGGAGGGCCTTTGATGACTGATCTGCTCACCCCCATCCAGGAAGCACTCGATTTACCCGTCACCCCACTGGCCGTAACCGAAGTCGGCGCCCTGCCCTCGACCTTTGCCGTCACCGAACTGGCCAGCGCCAGCATCGGTGCCGCGGGCCAGGCGGTCGCCCAGTTGCTGTTGCAGCAAACCGGGCGCCTGCCCTCGGTGACCGTGGACCGGCGCCTCGCCTCGTTCTGGTTCTCCTCCTCGCTGCGCCCCGACGGCTGGACCACCCCGCCGCTGTGGGACCCGATTGCCGGCGACTACGCCTGCACCGATGGCTGGATTCGCCTGCACACCAATGCACCGCATCACCGTGCCGCCGCCGAGCGCGTACTCGGGCAGGTCGCTGATCGTGACGCGATGGCCGCGAAGGTTGCGCCATGGACCGCTGCCGAGCTGGAACAGGCGATCGTCGAAGCCAACGGCTGTGCGGCGCAGATGCGTTCGTGGCAAGACTGGCAAGCTCATCCACAAGGCTTGGCGGTCAATCAGGAACCGCTGGTCCATCGCCAGACCTTTGCAGCCCTCAGCGACAAACCCTGGCTGGGCTCGGTGGCAAGGCCGCTGGCGGGCATCAAGGTGCTGGACCTGACGCGCGTATTGGCCGGCCCCACCGCCAGTCGTTTTCTGGCTGGCCTCGGCGCCGATGTACTGCGCATCGACTCCCCTGACTGGAACGAACCCGGCGTGGTGCCGGAAATGACCCTGGGCAAACGTTGCGCCCGCCTGGACCTGAAAAACCCCGACGACCGCCTGATCTTCGAAAACCTGCTCAAGGACACCGACATTCTGCTGCACGGCTACCGCGCCGATGCACTGGAACAGTTGGGCTACGGTGGGGCTGCGCTGCAAGCCCTCGCGCCTGGCCTGATCGACGCCAGCCTCAACGCCTACGGCTGGAGCGGCCCGTGGCGCAATCGCCGGGGGTTCGACAGCCTGGTGCAGATGAGCACCGGGATTGCCGAGGCTGGCAGGCAGTGGAAAAAGTCGGAAAAACCGGTGCCGCTGCCGTTGCAGGCGCTGGACCACGCCACCGGGTATTTGATGGCGGCCAGTGCGATTCAGGCGTTGAGTGAACGATTGAAATCCGGCCGCGGCGGTTCGGCACGGTTGTCCCTCGCGCGCACGGCAAAGCTGTTGGTGGACGCAGGACAAGTCCCGGAACAACTACCGCTGCGGGCCGAAGAACCGGGTGATCAAGGCTTGGTGGTGGAGCAAACCGCCTGGGGCCCGGCCCACCGCTTGCTGCCCCCGGTGACCATCAGCGGGACACCGTTGCAGTGGGACTTGCCCGCAGGGGAATTGGGCTCACACCGCCCTCAGTGGTGACCGAAGATCCTGTGGCGAGGGAGCTTGCTCCCGCTGGACTGCGCAGCAGGCCCCAGCTTTTGGGTCGATGGGGCCGCTTCGCGCCCCAGCGGGAGCAAGCTCCCTCGCCACAGGTATGCAGAATCAATCCGCGCGGCTCAGTGATGTCCACAAATGCTGCGCCGCATAGGCTCTAAGCGGTCGCCAGGCCTCAGCCCGCGCCAGCAACTGGCGCGGGCTCACCGGCCCGCCTTCCAGCGCCACCAGCGCATTGATCAAACCGATATCCCCCGAGGCAAACGCATCCTGCTCGCGCATCTGGCGCATGGCGATGTACTGCGCCGTCCAGTCACCAATCCCGGGTAATGCGACCAACCGCGCCACACCTTCCTTCAGGTTCGCCTTCGCCTGGAAGATCTGCGGGTCATCCAGCAACGCCTGGGCCACGCCCGACAAGGTACGCCCGCGACTTTTCGGCATGCCGAGGGTTGCCAAATCTGCGGCTGCCAGCACCTCGGCCGAAGGAAACACATGGGTCACACCGGCATGGGGCGTCACCAGCGGCGTGCCGTACTGCGCCACCAGCTTGCCCGCCAGCTTGATCGCCGCCACCACGCTAATCTGCTGGCCCAACACCGCGCGGATCGCCAGCTCCAGCCCATCCCAGGTTCCCGGCACCCGCAAGCCAGGACGCGCCGCCACCAAGCTCGCCATCAAGGGATCATTCGCCAATTGCCGGTTGATCCGCTT
Organism: Pseudomonas sp. G5001; assembly: GCF_013385475.1. NCBI lineage: Bacteria > Pseudomonadati > Pseudomonadota > Gammaproteobacteria > Pseudomonadales > Pseudomonadaceae > Pseudomonas > Pseudomonas sp. G5001. The sequence goes on along the minus strand of NZ_JACAPZ010000048.1, from coordinate 16,696 downwards.
CGGGTCAGCCGACAGGTCAAACATGTCCCGTAACCGCCGCTCAATTTCCGGCAACGCAGCCGGGTCAGGAAAATCCACCGTCACCTCAAGCCAATCCCCCGCCCCGGGCGACACACTGAGCCAACCCTGCTGACCGTCGACACTGATACTGCGCGAGTAAACGCCAGCGTCCACCGTCTCCATCCCGCTGATCGCCCGCGCCGACAAAAAGCCCGACATCGCCGCCCAGTCATATGGCGCCTGATACGCCAGCTGCATTCTCACAACGACAATACCCCGCTGTACAACCCATACGCCGCCAGGCTCGCCCCGGCGATCACGCAGGCGAAAATGCCTTTTTCCAGATGGGTAAACAAGGGTTGGCCCTGCTCGCGCTTGGCCAGGGCAAACAGGATCACGCCCGGTGCATACAGCAGCGCCGACAGCAGCAAGTACTTCAGGCCACCGGCGTAGAGCAGCCACACCGCATAGGCCAGGGCGATCAGGCTCACCAGCAGGTCCTTGGTGCGTTCGCCATGGGCGCCTTCGTAGGTTTCACCGCGGCCGCTCAACAGCACCGCATACGCCGCCGACCACAGATAGGGCACCAAAATCATCGACGACGCCAGGTAGATCAGGGTGGTGTAGGTGCTTTCCGAAAACAGCGTGATCACCAGGAACAGCTGGATCATTACATTGGTAAGCCACAGCGCATTGACCGGCACCTGATTGACGTTTTCCTTTTTCAGGAACGCCGGCATGGTCTTGTCATGGGCGGTGGCGTAGAGGATTTCGGCGCAGAGCAACGCCCACGACAGCAGCGCACCCAGCAACGAAACCGCCAGGCCGATGCTGATCAACAGCGCGCCCCACGGGCCGACGATATGTTCCAGCACCCCGGCCAGGGACGGGTTTTGCAGGTTGGCCAGTTCCGGCTGGCTCATGATCCCGAGCGACAGCAGGTTGACCAATACCAGCAGCGCCAACACCCCCAGGAAACCGATGACCGTGGCCCGGCCCACGTCCGAGCGTTTCTCGGCCCGCGCCGAGTAGACACTGGCGCCCTCGATGCCGATAAACACAAACACCGTGACCAGCATCATGTTGCGCACCTGATCCACCACGCCGCCGAAATTCGGATTACTCAGGCCCCAGATATCCCGGGTAAAGATGTCGGCCTTGAATGCCACGGCGGCGATCACGATAAACATCACCAGCGGTACGATCTTGGCCACGGTGGTGATCTGGTTGATAAACGCCGCCTCCTTGATCCCGCGCATCACCAGGAAATGCACCGCCCACAACAACACCGATGCGCAGCCAATCGCTACCGGGGTATTGCCCTGACCGAACACCGGAAAAAAGTAGCCGAGGGTACTGAATAGCAACACGAAGTAACCGACGTTGCCCATCCAGGCACTGATCCAGTAGCCCCAGGCCGACGAGAAACCCATGTAGTCGCCAAACCCGGCCTTGGCGTACGCGTATACGCCGGAATCCAGTTCCGGCTTGCGGTTGGCCAGGGTCTGGAACACAAAGGCCAGGGTCAGCATGCCCACGGCGGTAATGCCCCAGCCAATCAACACCGCGCCTACCTCGGCCCGCGCCGCCATGTTCTGCGGCAACGAGAAAATCCCGCCGCCGATCATCGAGCCCACCACCAGGGCGATCAAGGCATTGAGGCGCAGCTTTTCCGAGGATTGGGACATGAACACTCCTGAACAAAACAACCATTGAGCCAACAACTGTGCACTCAACTAACTTATTAAGCCGGCGCAGCGTTTATTAGATATAGCCAATAAAGGCGCCGGCTTCATAACTTAAAGGCATGACAATAAACAGCGTTAAGGCAAATTTATAATTTAAATAACGCTGCGCTGTAAAAGTTTGCATATCTGCAAATACGGGCTAGCTTCAAAGGTCCATGCTAATGAGAAAACCTGTTGTTTGAAACGCAGAACCGCTCTACGACGAGCCTCTGCGAGGCACTTGAGCGCCCGTACCTTTCATCATAAGTCATTAATTCACAATGGAATGTGCCAATGAAGTGATCTGAGTCAGCTGTTTGATTAGCGCACGGATTTATTCTGTGGTCTCTCTTCTCCTGCATTGGAGTCATGCGATGTCTGAATCTCCCGGAAAACTTCGACTCGGCGCACTGGTTGCACTTGTCGTGGGTTCAATGATTGGTGGCGGGATCTTCTCACTGCCGCAAAACATGGCGGCCAGCGCCGATGTCGGCGCGGTACTGATTGGTTGGGTGATCACCGCCGTGGGCATGTTGACCCTGGCGTTCGTGTTCCAGACCCTGGCCAATCGCAAGCCCGACCTCGACGGCGGGGTCTATGCCTACGCCAAGGCCGGGTTTGGCGACTACATGGGTTTCTCATCCGCCTGGGGTTACTGGATCAGTGCCTGGTTGGGCAACGTCGGCTATTTCGTGCTGCTGTTCAGCACCCTCGGTTACTTCTTCCCCATCTTCGGCGAAGGCAACACCCCGGCGGCGGTGATCGGCGCGTCGGTGCTGCTGTGGGCCGTGCACTTCCTGGTACTGCGCGGGATCAAGGAAGCCGCGTTCATCAACCTGGTGACCACCATCGCCAAGGTGGTGCCGCTGGTGCTGTTTGTGTTGATCGCGCTCTTCGCGTTCAAGCTGGACATCTTCACCGCCGACATCTGGGGCGTGAAAAACCCGGACCTGGGCAGCGTGATGAACCAGGTGCGCAACATGATGCTGGTCACCGTCTGGGTGTTCATCGGCATTGAGGGTGCGAGCATCTTCTCGTCCCGCGCCGAAAAACGCTCCGACGTCGGCAAGGCCACGGTGATTGGTTTTATCACCGTGCTGCTGTTCCTGATGCTGGTGAACGTGCTGTCCCTGGGGATCATGACCCAACCGGAATTGGCCAAGCTGCAAAACCCGTCGATGGCCGCCGTGCTGGAGCACGTGGTGGGTCACTGGGGCGCGGCATTGATCAGCGTCGGCTTGATCATTTCCTTGCTGGGGGCGCTGCTGTCGTGGGTGCTGCTGTGTGCGGAGATCATGTTCGCCGCCGCCAAGGACCACACCATGCCGGAGTTCCTGCGTAAGGAAAACGCCAACCACGTGCCGGCCAACGCCCTGTGGCTGACCAACGCCATGGTGCAGATTTTCCTGGTGATCACGCTGTTCTCGGCCAGCACTTACCTGTCGCTGATCTACCTCGCCACCTCGATGATCCTGGTGCCTTACCTGTGGTCGGCGGCCTATGCACTGCTGCTGGCGGTGCGCGGTGAAACCTATGAAAGCGCCCCGGGCGAACGCAGGAAAGACCTGCTGATCGGCGCCATCGCGTTGATCTACGCGGTCTGGCTGCTGTACGCCGGTGGCACCAAGTACCTGTTGCTGTCCGCCCTGCTCTATGCCCCCGGCGTGATCCTGTTCGCCATGGCCAAGCATGAACTGGGCAAACCGATTTTCACCAACGTCGAGAAGCTGATTTTCGCCGCAGTCGTCATAGGTGCCCTCGTGGCGGGCTATGGCCTCTACTCCGGCTTCCTGACCCTGTAATCATTGTTCACTGGAGGATCTGTAATGACCACGGAAAAAGTGAAGTACGGCGTACATTCCGAAGCCGGCAAACTGCGCAAAGTCATGGTGTGCTCCCCAGGTTTGGCCCACCAGCGGCTGACCCCAAACAACTGCGATGAACTGCTGTTCGATGACGTGCTGTGGGTAGCCCAGGCCAAGCGCGACCACTTCGACTTCGTGACCAAGATGCGCGAGCGCGACATCGATGTGCTGGAAATGCACAACCTGCTGACCGACATCGTCGCCATCCCCGAAGCGCTGGACTGGATCCTGGAGCGCAAGATCACCGCCAACCAGGTGGGCCTGGGGCTGGTCAATGAGGTCAGCTCGTGGCTGCGCAGCCTGGAGCCGCGCAAGGTCGCCGAGTACCTGATCGGTGGCGTGTCGGCCGATGACCTGCCGAGCAGTTTCGGTGGCAAGACCATCGAGATGTTCCGCGATTTCCTCGGCCACTCAAGTTTCATCCTGCCGCCGCTGCCCAACACCCAGTTCACCCGCGACACCACCTGCTGGATCTATGGCGGCGTGACGCTGAACCCGATGTACTGGCCGGCGCGACGCCAGGAAACCCTGCTGGCCAGCGCCATCTACAAATTCCACCCCGAGTTCACCAACGCCGACTTCCAGGTGTGGTACGGCGACCCGGATCAGGAACACGGCAACGCCACCCTGGAAGGCGGCGACGTGATGCCGATTGGTAACGGCGTGGTGTTGATCGGCATGGGCGAGCGTTCCTCGCGCCAGGCCATCGGCCAACTCGCCCTGAACCTGTTCAAGCACAAGGCCGTGGAGCGTGTGATCGTCGCCGGCCTGCCAAAATCCCGCGCGGCGATGCACCTCGACACCGTGTTCAGCTTCTGCGACCGCGACCTGGTCACGATCTTCCCGGAAGTGGTCAACCAGATCGTCGCTTTCACCCTGCGCCCGGACGAGACCAAGCCCGGCGGCATCGACATCCAGCGCGAAAAAACCAACTTCCTCGACACCGTCGCCGCCGCCCTGAACCTCAAGGCCCTGCGTGTGGTGGAAACCGGCGGCAACAGCTTCGCCGCCGAGCGCGAGCAGTGGGATGACGGCAACAACGTAGTGGCCGTGGAGCCTGGCGTGGTGATCGGCTACGACCGCAACACCTACACCAACACCTTGCTGCGCAAGGCTGGTGTGGAAGTCATCACCATCAGCGCAGGTGAACTCGGCCGTGGCCGTGGCGGCGGCCACTGCATGACCTGCCCGATCATTCGCGACCCAATCGACTACTGATATTCAAACCCTGGCCGCCGCTCATAAGGCGCCGGCCAGGGGGATAACCTAAACAGAAGGAGATCCACCATGGCTTTTAATATGCGCAACCGCAGCCTGCTGTCGCTGATGCACCACACCACTCGCGAGCTGCACTACCTGCTGGACCTGTCCCGCGACCTCAAGCGCGCCAAATACACCGGCACCGAGCGTCCGCACCTGAAGGGCAAAAACATCGCGCTGATCTTCGAAAAAACCTCGACCCGCACCCGTTGCGCGTTCGAAGTGGCGGCCCATGACCAGGGTGCCCACGTCACCTACATCGACCCGGTGTCGTCGCAGATCGGCCACAAAGAAAGCATGAAAGACACCGCCCGCGTCCTCGGCCGGATGTTCGATGCCATCGAGTACCGTGGCTTTGAACAGGAAATCGTCGAAGAACTGGCCAAGTTCGCCGGTGTGCCGGTGTTCAACGGCCTGACCGCTGAATTCCACCCCACCCAGATGATCGCCGACACCCTGACCATGCGCGAGCACAGCGACAAGCCGCTGCATGACATCAGCTATGCCTACCTGGGCGACGCCCGCTACAACATGGGCAACTCGCTGCTGATGATTGGCGCCAAGCTGGGCATGGACGTGCGCATCGGCGCACCGAAAGCCCTGTGGCCCCATGCTGATTTCATCAAGCAGTGCCAGGCATTTGCCGAGGAAAGCGGCGCGCGCATCACCATCACCGAAGACCCGAAGGAAGCGGTGAAAGGCGTGGACTTCATCCACACCGATATCTGGGTGTCCATGGGCGAGCCGGTGGAAGCGTGGGACGAGCGCATCGAGCAACTGCTGCCGTACCAGGTCAACGCCAAGATGATGAAAGCCTCGGGCAACCCACGGGTGAAATTCATGCACTGCCTGCCGGCGTTCCACAACAGCGAAACCAAGGTCGGCAAGGACATCGCCGCGCGTTATCCAAACCTGGCCAATGGCGTGGAAGTGACCGAAGAAGTGTTTGAGTCCCCGGCCAACATTGCCTTTGAACAGGCGGAAAACCGCATGCACACCATCAAGGCGATCCTGGTGTCGGCGCTGGCGGATATCTAAACCAATACCGCTCCCAC
>NZ_JACAPZ010000048.1:0-10743 GCF_013385475.1 Pseudomonas sp. G5001 | reverse complement strand
CCGCTCCCACATTTGGCCCGGTGTTCACAACGCTGGATTCTGGAAGGACAACCTTATATGCGTATCGTCGTTGCACTGGGCGGCAACGCCCTTCTGCGCCGTGGTGAACCCATGACCGCAGACAATCAACGGGCCAATATCCGTATCGCCACCGAACAGATCGCCAAGATCCACAAAGGCAACGAGCTGGTGATTGCCCACGGCAATGGCCCGCAAGTGGGCCTGCTGTCGCTGCAGGCTGCCGCCTACACCCAGGTTTCACCTTACCCGCTGGATGTGCTGGGCGCCGAAACCGAAGGCATGATCGGCTACATCATCGAACAGGAACTGGGCAACCTGCTGGACTTCGAAGTGCCGTTCGCCACGCTGCTGACCCAGGTCGAAGTCGACGCCAAGGACCCGGCCTTCCAGAACCCGACCAAGCCCATCGGCCCGGTGTACTCCAAAGCCGAAGCGGAAAAACTGGCCGCCGAAAAAGGCTGGGCGATTGCCCCCGATGGCGACAAGTATCGCCGCGTGGTGGCCAGCCCACGGCCGAAGCGGATCTTTGAAATCCGCCCGATCCAGTGGTTGCTGGAAAAAGGCAGCATCGTGATCTGCGCCGGCGGCGGCGGGATTCCGACGATGTATGGCGAAGACGACAAGCTCAAGGGCATTGAAGCCGTGATCGACAAAGACCTGTGCTCCTCGTTGCTGGCCGGGCAACTGGACGCCGATTTGCTGGTGATCGCCACCGACGTCAATGCCGCCTTTATCGACTTCGGCAAGCCCACCCAGAAAGCCATCGGCCAGGCACACCCGGACGAAATCGAAAAGCTCGGCTTCGCTGCCGGCTCCATGGGGCCCAAGGTCCAGGCCGCGTGCGAGTTCGCCCGCCAGACTGGAAAAACCGCAGTGATCGGTTCACTCTCGGACATCGAAGCAATTGTCCAGGGCAGCGCCGGCACCCGCATCAGTACCGCAAAACCTGGCATCACCTACCTGTGAAGTAGAGGAGAAACGCCTATGGCTACCTTTGAACCTGGTCACCTGCACATCGAACGCCACGCGCTGAACAAGGATGACTACAGCTACAACCTGTGCATCGACTACGAAGTCAGCCAGGACCCAAAGGAAGGCAAGGGAATGCTCTTCAAGATGCACGGCACAGTGCAGGGCAAGGAGCTCAAGGAAGAGTTCTTCCTGCCCAAGGACCAGTCGTTCGACTTCGCCCGGCAGGCGATGAACATCGCGCAGAAGTACGGCATGCCGAAGATTGCCGTGCTCAATGGCCAGATGCACAAGCAGTACGATTTGATGTTTGAGGATGTGCGCCATCAGTTGGATGTGAAGCCTGGGGATCCGGTCAAACCCGAACACCTCGAATAACCTGATTTCCCAGGCACCAACTATCAAATGTGGGAGCGGCGGTGCGACGATTCGACTTGCTCGCGAATGCGGTGTATCAGCTGATACATCCGGTGACTGACACACCGCATTCGCGAGCAAGCCCGCTCCCACATTTTGATCTCCATCTTCTCCAAGGCATACTTGCCACCTCTCGCTCGCCAGAACCGCTAACCGCCCCATGCGTATCCACGTCAGCTTCATCGACCGCGTCGGCATCACCCAGGAAGTCCTGGCCTTGCTCGGTGGGCGCAATCTGAACCTGGATGCGGTGGAAATGGTTCCGCCCAACGTCTACATCGACGCCCCGACCCTAAGCGCCGAGGTACTGGAAGAGCTGCGTGATGCACTGTTCAGCGTGCGCGGCGTGCAAGCCGTGACCGTGGTCGACATCCTCCCCGGCCAGCGCCAGCACCTGCAACTCGATGCCCTGCTCGCCGCCATGACCGACCCGGTACTGGCCCTGGACAGCGCCGGCAAGATCCTGCTGGCCAACCCGGCGCTGATCGCCTTGTACGGTCGTGAACCCGCCGGGGAAAGCATCAACGAACTGTTCGACGACCCAACCCTTCTGGCCACCCTGCTGGAACACGGCTTTCGCCTGGCCCTGCGGGAAATCAGCGTCAACGGCCAGACCCTGCTGCTGGACGCCACGCCGATCACCGACGCCGGCGCCCTGCTGACCCTGTACCAACCCAACCGCATCGGCGAACAACTGTCGGCGCTGCACCATGACCACGCCGAAGGTTTCGACGCGTTGTTGGGCGAGTCCCCGGCGATCCGCACCCTCAAGGCGCGGGCGCAACGGGTGGCGGCGCTGGATGCACCGTTGTTGATCCAGGGCGAGACCGGCACCGGCAAGGAGCTGGTGGCCCGTGCCTGCCACGCCATCAGCGCACGCCACAGCGCGCCGTTCCTGGCCCTGAACTGCGCGGCGCTGCCGGAGAACCTGGCCGAGAGCGAACTGTTCGGCTACGCCCCCGGCGCCTTCACCGGTGCCCAGCGCGGCGGCAAGCCGGGGCTGATGGAACTGGCGAACCAGGGCACGGTGTTCCTCGACGAGATCGGCGAGATGTCACCGTACTTGCAGGCCAAGCTGCTGCGGTTTCTCAACGACGGCAGCTTCCGCCGGGTGGGCGGCGACCGTGAGGTGAAGGTCAATGTGCGGATCCTCAGCGCCACCCACCGCGACCTGGAAAAGATGGTCAGCGAAGGCACCTTCCGCGAAGACCTGTTCTACCGCCTCAACGTGCTCAACGTCGAAGTGCCGCCCCTGCGCGAGCGCGGCCAGGACATCCTCCTGCTGGCCCGCTACTTCATGCAGCAGGCCTGCGCGCAGATCCAGCGCCCGGTCTGCCGCCTGGCGCCGGGCACCTACCCGGCGCTGCTGGGCAACCGCTGGCCGGGCAACGTGCGGCAATTACAGAACGTGATCTTCCGCGCCGCGGCCATTTGCGAAAGCAGCCTGGTGGACATCGGCGACCTGGACATCGCCGGCACCTCGGTGGCGCGGCAGAACGATGGTGAAGTCGACAGCCTGGAGCAGGCGGTGGAAGACTTCGAGCGCGGGTTGCTGGAGAAGCTCTATGTCAGCTATCCGTCCACGCGCCAGCTGGCCAGCCGCCTGCAAACCTCCCACACCGCCATTGCCCACCGCTTGCGCAAGTACGGCATTCCCAACAAGCCCTGACTGACTGCACGCGATCAACATGTGGGAGCGGGCTTGCTCGCGAATGCGTTGGGTCAGTCAATACATTCGGCACTGACATACCGCATTCGCGAGCAAGCCCGCTCCCACATTTGATCTACGGCGCCCTCAAAAGCGACCTCCGTCTGTACTGAAAGCGCTACAGTGGAACGATATCGATACACACCGTCGTAGGCGTCGCCATGCAAGGCTTTGATCCTCATAGTCTTTTTTTCAACGGTCCAGCTGTAGCGATATCGCTACAACCACCTTCCGAACATCACCCGCCATAATCAGTAACCAATTGTTTTATAACGATAAAAAAACATTGGCCGCAATTTTGCTAAGCAACTCCCCATTATTCCAATCCCGTCCACCAGACGAATCTGGCCCTGAGGAGTTTCCATGAGCGAGTTGCGCTTTACTGAAGATCACGAATGGCTGCGCGCCGAAGCCGACGGCAGCGTGACCGTGGGCATTACCGCTTTTGCGCAGAACGCGCTGGGCGATGTGGTTTTCGTGCAACTGCCTGAGCTGCAGTCCTACGACAAAGGGGCAGAAGCCTCCACCGTTGAATCGGTCAAGGCCGCCAGCGGCGTATACATGCCATTGGACGGCGAAGTCCTCGAAGTAAACGACAAGCTGGACGGCAGCCCCGAGCTGGTCAACGAAGACCCGATGGGCGAAGGCTGGTTCTTCCGCTTTAAACCGGCTGATGCCGACGCAGTAGCTAAGCTGTTGGATCAGGATGCGTATGACCGCCTGATCAAAGCCAACGCTGAAGCCTGAGGAGCGCGCCATGACTAATCTGACCACCGCCAACGAATTCATCGCCCGCCACATCGGCCCGCGCCAGGACGACGAGCAACACATGCTCGCCACCCTGGGCTTTGATTCCCTGGAAGCCTTGAGCGCCAGCGTGATCCCGGAAAGCATCAAGGGCACCGCTGTGCTGGGCCTGAGCGACGGCCTGAGCGAAGCCGACGCACTGGCTTCGATCAAGGCGATCGCCGCCAAGAACGAGCTGTTCAAGACCTACATCGGCCAGGGCTACTACAACTGCCACACACCGTCGCCGATCCTGCGCAACCTCCTGGAAAACCCGGCCTGGTACACCGCCTACACGCCGTATCAGCCGGAGATTTCCCAGGGCCGCCTGGAGTCGCTGCTGAACTTCCAGACGCTGATCAGCGACCTCACCGGCCTGCCGATCGCCAACGCCTCGCTGTTGGACGAAGCCACCGCCGCTGCCGAAGCCATGACCTTCTGCAAACGCCTGAGCAAGAACAAAGGCAGCAACGCGTTCTTCGCCTCCGTGCACAGCCACCCGCAAACCCTCGACGTATTGCGCACCCGTGCCGAGCCGCTGGGCATCGACGTGGTGGTGGGCGACGAGCGTGAACTGACCGACGTCAGCGCCTTCTTCGGCGCCCTGCTGCAATACCCGGCCAGCAACGGTGACGTGTTCGACTACCGCGAACTGACCGAGCGCTTCCACGCCGCCAATGCGCTGGTAGCCGTGGCCGCCGACCTGCTGGCCCTGACCCTGCTGACCCCGCCGGGTGAGTTCGGCGCCGACGTGGCCATCGGCAGCGCGCAACGCTTCGGCGTTCCGCTGGGCTTCGGTGGCCCGCATGCGGCGTACTTCTCCACCAAGGATGCGTTCAAGCGCGACATGCCGGGCCGCCTGGTCGGCGTCTCCGTGGACCGTTTCGGCAAGCCGGCCCTGCGCCTGGCCATGCAGACCCGCGAGCAACATATCCGCCGCGAGAAGGCCACCAGCAACATCTGCACCGCCCAAGTGCTGTTGGCCAACATTGCCAGCATGTACGCCGTGTACCACGGCCCGAAAGGCCTGACCCAGATTGCCAACCGCATTCACCACCTGACCGCGATCTTCGCCAAAGGCTTGGGCGCATTGGGCCTGGCAGTTGAACAAGCCCACTTCTTCGACACCCTGACCATCAAGACCGGCGCGCAAACTGCTGCCCTGCACGACAAGGCTCGCGCCCAGCGCATCAACCTGCGTGTGGTCGACGGCGAACGCGTTGGCCTGTCGGTGGACGAAACCACCTCCCAAGCCGACATCGAAACCCTGTGGAGCGTGTTCGCCGGCGGTAAAGCCCTGCCGGACTTCGCCGCATTGGCTGCCAGCGTTGAAAGCACCCTGCCGGCCGCGCTGCTGCGCCAGTCGCCAATTCTCAGCCACCCGGTGTTCAACCGTTACCACTCCGAAACCGAGCTGATGCGCTACCTGCGCAAACTGGCCGACAAGGACCTGGCCCTGGATCGCACCATGATCCCGCTGGGCTCGTGCACCATGAAGCTCAACGCCGCCAGCGAAATGATCCCGGTGACCTGGGCCGAGTTCGGTGCCCTGCACCCGTTCGCCCCGGCCTCGCAAAGCGCCGGCTACCAGCAACTGACGACCGAACTGGAAGCCATGCTCTGCGCGGCCACCGGTTATGACGCGATTTCCCTGCAACCGAACGCCGGTTCCCAGGGCGAATACGCCGGCCTGCTGGCCATCCGTGCCTATCACCAGAGCCGTGGCGAAGAACGCCGCGATATCTGCCTGATCCCGTCGTCGGCCCACGGCACCAACCCGGCCACCGCCAACATGGCCGGCATGCGCGTCGTGGTCACCGCCTGCGATGCACGCGGTAACGTCGACATCGAAGACCTGCGTGCCAAGGCTATCGAGCACCGCGAGCACCTCGCTGCGCTGATGATCACCTACCCGTCCACCCACGGCGTGTTCGAAGAAGGCATCCGCGAAATCTGCGGGATCATTCACGACAACGGCGGCCAGGTGTACATCGACGGCGCCAACATGAACGCGATGGTCGGCCTCTGCGCCCCGGGCAAGTTCGGCGGCGATGTGTCCCACTTGAACCTGCACAAGACCTTCTGCATTCCCCACGGTGGTGGCGGCCCGGGCGTCGGCCCGATTGGCGTCAAATCCCACCTGACGCCGTTCCTGCCCGGCCATGCCGCGATGGAACGCAAGGAAGGCGCGGTCTGCGCCGCACCGTTCGGCAGCGCGAGCATCCTGCCGATCACCTGGATGTACATCAGCATGATGGGCGGCGCAGGCCTCAAGCGCGCTTCGCAGTTGGCGATTTTGAATGCCAACTACATTTCCCGTCGCCTGGAAGAGCACTACCCGGTGCTGTACACCGGCAGCAACGGCCTGGTGGCCCACGAATGCATCCTCGACCTGCGCCCGTTGAAAGACAGCAGCGGCATCAGCGTGGATGACGTCGCCAAGCGTCTGATCGACTTTGGTTTCCATGCGCCGACCATGTCGTTCCCGGTGGCCGGCACCCTGATGATCGAGCCGACCGAAAGCGAATCCCGGGAAGAACTGGACCGCTTCTGCAACGCGATGATCGCCATCCGCGAAGAAATCCGCGCGGTGGAAAATGGCTCGCTGGACAAAGACGACAACCCGCTGAAAAACGCGCCACACACTGCCGCGGAACTGGTTGGCGAATGGAGCCACCCATACAGCCGTGAACAAGCGGTGTACCCGGTGGCGTCGTTGATCGAAGCCAAGTACTGGCCGCCGGTTGGCCGGGTCGACAACGTGTTTGGCGATCGCAACCTGGTGTGCGCTTGCCCGTCGATCGAGAGCTACGCGTAACCTGATGTGGGAGCGGGCTTGCTCGCGAATGCGGAGTGTCAGTTGATACATCTGGTGACTGACCCACCGCTTTCGCGAGCAAGCCCGCTCCCACAATTGGACCGAGTACATCCGATAAATAATAAGAAACCGGAGAACAACCATGTCTTTAAGCGTGTTCGACCTGTTCAAGATTGGCATCGGCCCCTCCAGCTCCCACACCGTCGGCCCAATGCGCGCTGCCGCTCGATTCGTCGAAGGCTTGAAGCGCGATAACCTGTTAGCCACCACCACCTGCGTCAAGGTGGAACTCTACGGTTCCCTCGGCGCCACCGGCAAAGGCCACGGCAGTGACAAGGCCGTATTATTGGGCCTGGAAGGCGAGCACCCGGACACCGTGAACACCGAAACCGTTGCCGCCCGCCTGTTGGAAATTCGCGGCAACGCACGCTTGAACCTGCTCGGCGAACACAGCATTGCGTTCAACGAGAAAGAACACCTGGCGATGATTCGCAAACCCCTGCCCTATCATCCCAACGGCATGATCTTCCGCGCCTTCGACGCCGCCGGCTTGCAGATTCGCAGCCGCGAGTACTACTCGGTGGGCGGCGGGTTTGTGGTGGATGAAGACGCCGCCGGCCACGACCGGATTGTCGAAGACGCCACGCCCCTGACGTTCCCGTTCAAAAGTGCCAAGGACTTGCTCGGCCATTGCGCCACCTATGGGCTGTCCATCAGCCAGGTGATGCTGACCAATGAAAGCGCCTGGCGCCCGGAAGCGGAAACCCGCGCCGGCCTGCTGAAGATCTGGCAGGTGATGCAGGACTGCGTGGACGCGGGCTGTCGCAACGAAGGGATTTTGCCGGGAGGGCTGAAGGTCAAGCGCCGCGCCGCCGCGTTGCATCGCCAACTGTGCAAGAACCCGGAATCGGCGCTGCGCGACCCGCTGTCGGTGCTGGACTGGGTCAACCTGTACGCCCTGGCGGTCAACGAAGAAAACGCCAATGGCGGGCGCGTGGTGACGGCGCCCACCAACGGTGCGGCCGGGATTGTGCCGGCGGTGTTGCACTACTACATGCGCTTTATCCCGGGGGCCAGCGAAGACGGAGTGGTGCGCTTCCTGCTCACCGCCGCAGCCATCGGCATTCTATACAAGGAGAACGCCTCGATCTCCGGCGCCGAAGTCGGCTGCCAGGGAGAAGTCGGCGTGGCCTGCTCCATGGCCGCCGGCGCCCTGTGTGAAGTGTTGGGCGGTACGGTTTCCCAGGTAGAAAACGCCGCCGAGATCGGCATGGAACACAACCTCGGCCTGACCTGCGACCCCATCGGCGGCTTGGTGCAGGTGCCCTGCATCGAGCGCAACGCCATGGGTTCGGTCAAGGCCATCAATGCGGTGCGCATGGCCCTGCGCGGCGACGGGCAACACTTCGTGTCCCTCGACAAGGTCATCCGCACCATGCGCCAGACCGGCGCCGACATGAAAAGCAAATACAAGGAAACCGCCCGTGGCGGTTTGGCGGTCAACATTATCGAGTGCTGACGCCTATAAGCGCGTCCGCACGTTTTTCAGGAGCTGAATATGTCCACCGAAACCCTGTTGAAAACCCCGTTGCACGCCCTGCACATCGAACTGGGCGCGCGCATGGTGCCCTTCGCCGGCTACGACATGCCGGTGCAATACCCGCTGGGCGTGATGAAAGAACACCTGCACACCCGTGAACAAGCCGGGTTGTTCGATGTGTCGCACATGGGCCAGATCCGCCTGACCGGCGCCGGTGCCGCCAAGGCCCTGGAAACCCTGGTGCCGGTGGACATCATCGACCTGCCGGTGGGCATGCAGCGTTATGCGATGTTCACCAACGAGCAAGGCGGCATCCTGGATGACCTGATGGTCGCCAACCTGGGTAACGACGAACTGTTCCTGGTGGTCAACGCCGCCTGCAAGGACCAGGACCTGGCCCACCTGCGCCAGCACATCGGTGACCAGTGCACCATCGAGCCACTGTTCGAGGAACGCGCCCTGCTGGCCCTGCAAGGCCCGGCTGCCGTCAGTGTGCTGGCGCGCCTGGCGCCGGAGGTCAAGCACATGACCTTCATGCAATTCGCACCGACCCGCCTGCTGGGCGTGGACTGCTACGTCAGCCGCTCGGGCTACACCGGCGAAGACGGCTTCGAAATCTCGGTACCGGCCGCGAACGCCGAGGCCCTGGCCCGCAGCCTGCTGGCCGAAACCGAAGTACAGGCCATCGGCCTGGGCGCCCGCGACTCCCTGCGCCTGGAAGCCGGCCTGTGCCTTTATGGCCATGACATGAACACCGAGACCACGCCGATTGAAGCCAGCCTGTTGTGGGCAATTTCCAAGGCCCGTCGTGCTGATGGCGCACGCGCCGGTGGCTTCCCGGGCGCCGATGCGATCTTCACCCAGCAACAAACCGGCGTCAGCCGCAAACGCGTAGGCCTGTTGCCACAGGAACGCACGCCGGTCCGTGAAGGCGCAGAAATCGTCGACGAACACGGCACCGTGATCGGCAGCGTCTGCAGCGGCGGTTTTGGCCCGAGCCTGGGCGGCCCGCTGGCCATGGGTTATCTGGACAGCGCTTTCATCGCACTGGATACCGAAGTATCTGCGTTGGTACGTGGGAAAAAGGTGCCACTACGTGTAAGTAAAATGCCATTCGTGCCACAACGTTACTACCGTGGTTGATTGACTGTTCCTATAAGTAACGCGGTTGCGTTAACGTGCACTAATCTGTAACGCAACCGCCACATTAAAGTGCATTGACGATAGTCAATGTTATGTTCATTCACCTATAACAAGTGACGAATTCTATCGAATAAACGCGTTCCACATTGTGGACAGAAGTGTAACGAGGCCGAGCAAAACCTGGGGTTTTGCCGGGGCTTGTTTTTTCTGTATTAGTTGGCGTAGAGTTTGCCCACTGTGTTTGCATGGGTCGCTTTGAACCTGGACCTGGGCAGTAGCCAAAGTTTGCTACAACCCGTTCGACGTCTCTTACTTTCCTGCAATCCAGCCCAGTACTCTTTCATGTGAAAGGGGCTGTCATTAATTTTTTTGCGTCAAGGAAATAAGAAAATGGCTGATCGTCAGAGCGGTACCGTCAAGTGGTTTAACGACGAAAAAGGGTTTGGTTTTATCACTCCAGAAAGCGGTCCGGATCTGTTCGTCCACTTCCGCGCTATTCAGGGCAACGGCTTCAAAAGCCTGAAAGAAGGCCAGAAAGTGACCTTCATCGCGGTGCAAGGCCAGAAAGGCATGCAAGCCGACGAAGTACAAGCAGAAGGCTGATCCTTGCTGCGACAAAAAGCCCCTGATATGACATCAGGGGCTTTTTTATGGGCGTTCTTCCGTAAAATGGCTTTTTTCCTGCCGAGAGCCATGCCATGTCGAAACACCTGCTGAGCCCCCAAGGCGAGTTTCCCGCCGTAGGCCTGGGCCGTCGTCTGGCAGCGATGTTCTATGACTTCCTGTTGTGCACCGCCCTGCTGATCGTCACGGCCTTCATCTACAAGCTGGTGTGGATGGGGTTTGTCGGTGAGGCCAAGTTGCGGGCGCTGTCTGAGTCTGGCGCGCTGGATGGTGATCCGCTGTTGTCGACGATTTTGTTTTTTGTGTTGTTTGGGTTTTTTGCCAAGTTCTGGACGCACTCGGGGCAGACCCTGGGGATGCAGGTTTGGGGGGTGCGGGTGCAGAACGCTGATGGGTCGCGGATTAGTCTGTGGCAGGCGTTGTTGCGGTTTGTGGTGTCGATTGCTTCGTGGTTGTGCCTGGGGCTTGGGTTTATCTGGTCGTTGTTCGACAAGCAGAAGCGTGGCTGGCATGACATCTACTCCGACACGCAGTTGGTGCGGGTTCCGAAGAAAAAGAAGTAGGTTTTCAGGTTGGGGGCATATCCGTTGCTGCGGTGATGGCCGCTATTGGTTCCGCTTTTACAGCGGCTCACTTTTGAAAAGCGCAAAAGTAAGCAAAACGCTCTTGCCCCACCACTCGGCTCCTCGCCTAGGCTCGGAGTGCCCTCACTCCGGC
>NZ_JACAPZ010000047.1:13925-42185 GCF_013385475.1 Pseudomonas sp. G5001 | reverse complement strand
CTGTAAGAGCGGAACCATAGGCAGCCGTTACCGCAGCAACGGATATGTACACAAACAACCTAGCAACCCACCGGCGAAACGCCTGTCATCTAAGCGTCACCGTAACTTCATGGAGATGACACCGGCCCTACATAGCCTGACATGGCACAAACAAGTCGACCGGCCGTAACCCTGGCCGGCACTCGGAGACTCGCCATGACTCAGATCGCCCGCATCAGCGACACCGGCAATGAACGCCGCCTGCAAGCCGAACGCCTGATCGGCGCCCAGGCTTTGCAGGAAGCCCAGGCCCTGCGGTTCAACGTGTTCAGCGGCGAATTCAACGCCAAGCTGAAAGGCGCTGAACTGGGCCTGGACATGGATGACTATGATGTTCACTGCAGCCACATCGGCGTGCGGGATTTGAACAGCGGTCGACTCGTCGCCACCACCCGTTTGCTCGACCACCAGGCCGCCACCACCCTGGGCCGCTTCTACAGCGAAGAAGAATTCAGCCTCCACGGCCTGCTGCACCTCAAAGGCCCCATCCTGGAAATCGGCCGCACCTGCGTCGACCCCGCCTACCGCAACGGCGGCACCATCGCCGTGTTGTGGGGCGAGTTGGCCGAAGTCCTCAACCAGGGCGGCTACAGCTACCTGATGGGCTGCGCGAGCATCCCGATGCACGACGGCGGCATCCAGGCCCACGCCATCATGCAGCGCCTGCGCGAACGCTACCTGTGCAACGAACACCTGCGGGCCGAGCCGAAAAAGCCGCTGCCGGCACTGGACCTGCCATCCAACGTCATCGCCGAAATGCCCCCCTTGCTCAAGGCCTACATGCGCCTGGGTGCAAAGATTTGCGGCGAACCCTGCTGGGACGAAGACTTCCAGGTGGCCGACGTGTTCATCCTGCTCAAGCGCGACGAGCTGTGCCCGCGGTATGCCCGCCACTTCAAGGCAGCCATGTGATGAGCCGCCTTCGGGTGTACGGGCGAATTGCCCGCGTGCTGGTGGTGGTGGCCCTGGGTTTGACCATGGCCAGTGTGTTTGGCGTGTTTGAACGTCTGGGCGTGGCCAACTCGATGGTGCGCCGGCAGCGCTGGTCGCGTTTTTTCATGGCACGGCTGACCAACGCCCTGCCCTTTCGCGTGACCGTTCACGGTGAGTTGCCGCAACAGTCGATGCTGTGGGTCAGCAACCACGTATCGTGGACCGATATCCCGCTGCTGGGGATGGTGGCGCCGATGTCGTTCCTGTCCAAGGCCGAGGTGCGCACCTGGCCGGTGGCGGGCTGGTTGGCCGCCAAGGCAGGCAGCCTGTTCATCCGCCGAGGTTCGGGGGACAGCCAGTTGATTCGCAAACAGATGACGCGTCATCTGGAACAACAACACCCGCTGTTGATGTTCCCGGAAGGCACCACCACCGACGGCCGCGCCCTGCGTACGTTCCACGGACGGTTACTGGCCAGTGCGATTGATGCCGATGTGTCGCTGCAACCGGTGGCGATTCGTTATCTGCGCGATGGCCACATCGACCCGCTGGCACCGTTTATTGGCGACGATGATTTGCTCTCGCACTTGATGCGTTTGTTCGGCAATGACCAGGGCGACGTGGAAATCCATCTGCTCAAGCCGATTGCCTGCGCCGGGCAGGAACGTGCGGCGCTGGCGTTCCAGGCGCAGCAGGCGGTGCAGAAGGCGTTGTTTGGCCCCCTTCCAGAAGCTGAGCAAATGCCAGCGCGGCCAGCATTCGCGGCCTGAAGCGAGCACGGTGAAAAATGTGGGAGCGGGCTTGCTCGCGAAGGCGGTGCATCAGTCAGCAGATTCATTAGCTGACCCACCGCTTTCGCGAGCAAGCCCGCTCCCACATTTATAGTTGTATTGCCAACTGGCTATTTGAGAACCGCTGCAATTCTGGGTAAAACACCCGAAAATCCTCGCTCAACGGCTCGTACAGCGCTCGTAATTCCTGCATGGCATGGCCCAGTTCTTCGGGCCGTGTCAGGCGTCGGCCAATTCCTCGAAGTACCTGTTCCATCACCGCAAATTCGCGGTACGAACCCAGCCAGTCATCCGCCGCCATGTACGGCGCAATCTGCGCCAGCCGCCCCGGCAATGCCGGTTCTTCGGCGAGCACCCGGTAAACCTCAGAGGTAAATCGCTCCAGCGGCTGATCGGCATATAACGCCCAGTCCCGCGCCAGGCAGTGGTCGAAAAACACATCGAGGACAATCCCGGCATAGCGGCGCCGGGTCAGGGTGAAGCGCGACAGCGCCTGCCCGATCAGCGGATGACTGTCGGTGTAGCGATCGATTGAGCGATGCAACTGAATCGCCGACTCGATTTGCGGGCTGAACTGGCCTTGCAGGCGACCTTTAACAAAGTCGCCATACAGGCTGCCAAGCAATTGAGCAGGAAGTTGGCCGCCGAGGTGCAGATGTGCGAGATAATTCATGGCGCGCAGTCTAGCACTGCCGTCAACGTATCGTTATAACCCGATATACCGATTCAATCTGGTTTAAGACCAAAATCATATTGGTATATCGGGATACAACGATTTAAAGTTCGCCTCATCGCGATATAACGTTTTACAAAACCGAGCATCACTGCCATGTCCATCGACCTCGACGAAATAATAAAAGCCCTGGCGCACCCAGTACGGCGAGACATCCTCAACTGGCTGAAAGACCCGAAAGTGCAATTCCCCGAGCAGCTGCACAACCACGAATACGGCATTTGCGCCGGGCAGATCGACCAGCGCTGCGGGCTGTCTCAGTCCACCGTGTCGGCGCACCTGGCGAACCTGCAACGGGCGGGGCTGATCAGCAGCCAGAAGGCCGGCCAATGGCACTTTTTCAAACGCAATGAGGACGTGATCCAAGCCTTCCTCAAAGCGCTCACCGAAGAACTCAGCGCACCGCTGTAACAAGGACCCATCAATGCCTCTCTCGCTACTCATCCTGGCCTTAAGCGCCTTCGCCATCGGTACCACCGAGTTCGTCATCATGGGCCTGTTGCCCGATGTGGCGGCCGACCTCGGTGTATCGATTCCCGGCGCCGGCTGGCTGGTGACCGGCTACGCCCTGGGCGTGGCCATCGGTGCCCCCTTCATGGCACTGGCCACCGCCAAGCTGCCGCGCAAGGCCGCCCTGGTAGCGTTGATGGGCATCTTCATCATCGGCAACCTGCTCTGCGCCCTGGCCAGCGACTACAACGTGCTGATGTTTGCCCGTGTGGTCACCGCGCTGTGCCACGGCGCCTTCTTCGGTATCGGATCGGTGGTCGCCGCCAACCTGGTGCCGGCCAACAAGCGTGCTTCGGCCGTGGCGCTGATGTTCACCGGCCTGACCCTGGCCAACGTGCTCGGCGTACCGCTGGGCACCGCGCTGGGTCAGGAAGCCGGCTGGCGCTCGACCTTCTGGGCCGTGACGGTGATTGGGGTGATCGCCCTGATCGGCCTGATCCGCTTCCTGCCGGCCAAGCGTGACGAGGAAAAACTCGACATGCGCGCCGAGCTCAGAGCACTCAAAGGCGCCGGCATCTGGCTGTCGCTGAGCATGACCGCGCTGTTCGCTGCGTCGATGTTCACCCTCTTCACCTACGTCGCGCCGCTGCTGGGGGACGTCACCGGTGTTTCGCCCAAAGGCGTGACCTGGACCCTGCTGCTGATCGGCCTGGGCCTGACCGTCGGCAACATCATCGGCGGCAAGCTGGCAGACAAGCGCCTGGCTGCCACCCTGATCGGCGTGTTCATCAGCATGGCGGTGGTGTCCACCGTACTGACCTGGACCAGCGTCGCCGTGATCCCGACTGAAATCACCCTGTTCCTCTGGGCAACCGCCTCGTTTGCCGCCGTACCGGCACTGCAAATCAACGTGGTGACCTTCGGCAAGGCCGCACCGAACCTGGTGTCCACCTTGAACATCGGCGCCTTCAACATCGGCAACGCCCTCGGCGCCTGGGTGGGCGGCAGCGTGATTGCCCACGGCTTCGGCCTGACCAGCGTGCCCCTGGCCGCTGCTGCACTGGCCGTGCTCGCGCTGCTGGTGACCCTGATTACTTTCCGTCAGACCGGCGATGCCGACCTGGCCCCCGCGACTAACTGATCAACTAAAGAGAAGGGTGTTATCCCATGACGACTATTTTCGATCCGATCAAACTGGGCGACCTGGAACTGTCGAACCGCATCATCATGGCGCCGCTGACCCGCTGCCGTGCCGACGCCGGTCGCGTGCCCAATGCGCTGATGGCTGAGTACTACGTCCAACGCGCTTCCGCCGGGCTGATCCTCAGCGAAGCCACCTCCGTAACGCCAATGGGCGTGGGTTACCCGGACACCCCGGGCATCTGGTCCAACGACCAGGTTCGCGGCTGGGCCAATGTGACCAAGGCCGTGCACGGTGCAGGCGGCAAGATCTTCCTGCAACTGTGGCACGTGGGCCGGATCTCCCACGAGTCGTACCTGGACGGCGAAGCACCGGTTGCCCCAAGCGCCATCGCAGCCAAGGGCCACGTCAGCCTGGTGCGTCCACTGGCCGACTACCCTACCCCGCGCGCCCTGGAAGTCGCTGAAATCGCCGATATCGTCGACGCCTACCGCGTAGGTGCCGAGAATGCCAAGGCCGCCGGTTTTGACGGCGTGGAAGTCCACGGCGCGAACGGCTACCTGCTCGACCAGTTCCTGCAAAGCAGCACCAACCAGCGCACCGACAACTACGGCGGCTCCCTGGAAAACCGCGCACGCTTGCTGCTCGAAGTCACTGACGCCGTGATTGAAGTCTGGGGCGCCGGTCGCGTCGGTGTGCACCTGGCACCACGCGCCGACGCACACGACATGGGCGACGCCAACCTGTCGGAAACCTTCACCTACGTCGCCAAAGAGCTGGGCAAGCGTGGCATCGCGTTCATCTGCTCCCGTGAAAAGGAAGCGGGCGACAGCCTCGGCCCACAACTGAAAGCCGCCTTCGGTGGCCCGTACATCGCCAACGAACGCTTCACCAAGGACAGCGCCAACGCGTGGCTGGCTTCGGGCAAGGCTGACGCCGTGGCATTCGGCGTGCCGTTCATCGCCAACCCGGACCTGCCGGCTCGCCTGAAGGCCGATGCACCGCTGAACGAAGCACATCCAGAGACTTTCTACGCCAAAGGCCCGGTCGGCTACATCGACTACCCGACCCTGGCACTCTGATCTGCTGAAACGAAAAAGCCCCGACTTGCGAGAGCCGGGGCTTTTTTATGGGCGGCGGGAAACATTCCCTGTAGGAGCGAGCTTGCTCGCGAAAAACGCCCAGGCGACGCTTTAATCCAGAATGCCTGCGTTATCGTTGACGATCTTCGCGAGCAAGCTCGCTCCTACAGATGGTGCGGGAAACATTCCTTCACAGCCTTGCAACAATATTGCTACAAAATACTTAGCCAACTACCTATCAACCGCCCGCCAGCCCGTATATAACGTCACCCCACAAAATCAGGGAAAAGCCTGATTGACCACCCCGGTGTTTATTGTTGACACAACTGGTCGCAATTACGCATTTTGTCTTAATTGCGCAGACCAGGGCTCAAGCGCAGCATGTCCAACGCGATATCGACCCAGCGCTCTGCGTCCTGGGCCAACTGGAAACTGTCGGGCACCAGCAGCCACTGGCCGAGAATTCCGTCGATATAGGCGTGCATGCACACCGCGGCACGTACGGTGTCGAGATTCTCCGGAAGCTGCCCGCGATGGACCGCGTTACGCAAGGTCAGCCCGATGCGCAGGTTGCATTCGAGGCTGGCGGTCTGGCGCTGACGGCGCAGATCACACATTTCATCGGTGAATTCGCACTTATGAAACAAAATCTCATTGATGCGCCGGGTCTTAGGGTCCAGGGCCACTTGATGGAACAGATGAATCAGCAGCTTGCGCATGCAACCCAGCGGATCGACCTCGTCCTCGCTCTCACTGGCCCTGGCCAATTCATCCAGCGGCTCGTGCAGCGTATCGAGCATCGCCTGCACCAGGTCGGCCTTGTTGCTGAAATGCCAGTAGATGGCACCACGTGTCACGCCTGCCAGCGCGGCAATATCCGCCAGCGTGGTACGCGCAACCCCGCGCTCGTAGAAGGCCTGCTCGGCCGCTTCAAGAATCTGGCTGCGCGTTTCCTGAGCTTCCTCTTTGGTACGACGAACCATGGCAGTAAAACCTCAATCAGGAGACTTGGGGTGATCGGTAACGCAGACTCAACCGCCGCTAACGACCATCTGAATAATTGTGGGACGACGCCGTCAAGGGCGCCGAACGTACTAGAATCGAGGCTTTGGACGCTGCTTTGTCAACATTCCGCGAAGCCTGTCAAGAGTTTACAAACAACCATGAACGTAAGTATATTGCGTAGCAAGCTACTTATCCACTCAGTGCCTGTTTTTTACCCTTCCACACTTCTTGTGCGCACTCTGCGCGCCTGACCCGAGGATCTTCATGCAACTTAAGCCAGCTGTTACCGCCCTGGTTACTGCCGTCGCCCTGGCATCGCTGCTCAGCGGATGTAAAAAGGAAGAAGCGGCTCCGCCCGCTCAAACCCCTCAGGTCGGCGTGGTCACTATTCAACCTCAAGCCTTTACCCTGACATCCGAGCTGCCAGGCCGCACCACGGCCTACCGCATTGCCGAGGTTCGCCCTCAGGTCAACGGCATCATTCTCAAGCGTCTGTTCAAGGAAGGGGGCGACGTCAAGGAAGGCCAGCAGCTCTATCAGATCGATCCGTCGGTGTATGACGCCTCGCTGAAAAGCGCCCAGGCCAACCTCGCCCAGACCAAATCAATTGCCGATCGCTACAAGCAGTTGGTCGATGAGCAGGCCGTCAGCCGCCAGGAATACGACACCGCCGTGTCCAACCGCATGACCTCTGAAGCCAACGTGCAAACTGCCCAGATCAACGTGCGCTACACCAAGGTGTTTGCCCCGATCTCCGGGCGTATCGGTCGCTCTTCGGTCACCGAAGGCGCGCTGGTCAGCAACGGCCAGACCGACGCCATGGCAGTGATCCAGCAACTGGACCCGATCTACGTCGACGTCACGCAGTCCTCTGCCGAGATGCTGAAACTGCGTCGCGACCTGGAAAGCGGCCAACTGGAAAAAGCCGGCGAAAACGCGGCCAAGGTCAAGCTGACCCTGGAAGACGGCACCGCCTACGGCGTGGAAGGCAAGCTGGAATTCTCCGAAGTCTCGGTCGACGAAACCACCGGTTCCGTGACCCTGCGGGCCGTGTTCCCGAACCCTGACCACACCCTGCTGCCGGGCATGTTCGTCCACGCGCAGTTGCAAGCCGGTGTGAACAGCAAGGCCATCCTGGCACCACAGCAAGGCGTGACCCGCGACCTGAAGGGCATCCCGACCGCGCTGGTGGTGAACAAGGACAACAAGGTCGAGCAACGTGTACTGGTGGCCAACCGCACTACCGGCGCCTACTGGCTGGTGGAAAAAGGCCTGAACGCCGGTGACCGTGTGATCACCGAAGGCCTGCAATTCATCAAGCCGGGCATCGAAGTCAAGGTCAAGGACGCTGATAACGCCAAACCCGCCGGTTCCGCTGCTGCTCCTGCTGCCGCTGCTGGTCAAGGGGAGTAATTCATGTCGAAATTTTTTATCGACCGTCCCATTTTCGCCTGGGTAATTGCCCTGGTGATCATGCTGGTCGGGGCACTGTCGATCCTGAAGTTGCCCATCAACCAGTACCCGGCCATCGCGCCAACCGCCATTGATATCCAGGTGACCTACCCGGGCGCGTCTGCACAAACCGTGCAGGACACCGTGGTGCAGGTGATCGAACAACAGCTCAACGGTATCGACAACCTGCGTTATGTCGCCTCGGACAGTAACTCCGACGGCAGCATGACCATCACCGCGACGTTCAACCAGGGTACCAACCCGGACATCGCCCAGGTTCAGGTACAGAACAAGCTCAACCTGGCGACCCCGCTGCTGCCACAAGAAGTACAGCAGCAGGGTATCCGCGTTACCAAGTCGGTGAAGAACTTCCTGATGGTGATCGGTCTGGTGTCGGAAGACGGCAGCATGACCAAGGATGACCTTTCCAACTACATCGTTTCCAACATCCAGGACCCGATTTCCCGGACCGCCGGTGTGGGCGACTTCCAGGTGTTCGGTTCCCAGTACGCCATGCGTATCTGGCTCGACCCGGCCAAGCTGAACAACTACCAGCTGACGCCAGTGGATGTCAGCAACGCCATCCAGGCACAGAACGTCCAGGTGGCCACCGGCCAACTCGGCGGCCTGCCTGCCCTGCCCGGCACTCAGTTGAACGCCACCATCATCGGCAAGACGCGTCTGCAAACCACTGAAGCGTTCGGCAATATCCTGATGAAGGTCAATACCGACGGTTCCCAGGTTCGCCTGGGTGACGTTTCGCGTATCGAACTGGGCGGCCAGAACTACAGCATCAGCGCACAGTTCAACGGCAAGCCGGCTTCCGGTATGGCGATCAAGCTGGCAGCCGGTGCCAACGCACTGGACACCGCCAAGGCGATTCGCGAAACGGTTGCGTCCCTCGAACCGTTCTTCCCGCCTGGCATGAAGGCTGTGGTGCCGTATGACACCACGCCGGTTGTGACCGAATCGATCTCCGGTGTGGTTCACACCCTGATCGAAGCGATCGTGCTGGTGTTCCTGGTGATGTTCCTGTTCCTGCAGAACTTCCGCGCCACCATCATCACCACCATGACCGTACCGGTGGTATTGCTGGGTACCTTCGGGATCCTCGCTGCGTTCGGCTTCACCATCAACACCCTGACCATGTTCGGCATGATCCTGGCCATCGGCTTGCTGGTGGACGATGCCATCGTTGTGGTGGAGAACGTCGAGCGGGTAATGGCCGAGGAGCACTTGTCGCCCAAGGAGGCGACGGTCAAGTCCATGGGCCAGATCCAGGGGGCCCTGGTGGGTATCGCCCTGGTGCTGTCGGCGGTATTGCTGCCAATGGCGTTCTTCGGTGGTTCCACCGGTGTGATCTACCGCCAGTTCTCCATCACTATCGTTTCGGCGATGGCGCTGTCGGTACTGGTTGCCCTGGTCTTCACCCCGGCCTTGTGCGCCACCATGCTCAAGCCGATTGACCCGGAAAAACACGGCCAACCCAAGCGCGGCTTCTTCGGCTGGTTCAACCGTACCTTCGACCGTGGCGTACTGAGCTACGAGCGCGGCGTCGGTAACATGATCAAGCACAAGTTCCCGGCGTTCGTGGTCTATGCCCTGATCCTTGCCGGCATGATCTGGATGTTCACCCGCATTCCAAGCGCGTTCCTCCCAGAGGAAGACCAGGGCGTGATCTTTGCCCAGGTACAAACGCCGGTGGGTTCTTCGGCTGAACGTACGCAGAAAGTCATCGACGATATGCGCGCCTACCTGTTGAACGACAAGGAAGGCGAGCCAGGCGAAGGCAAGGCTGTCAAATCGGTGTTTACCGTGAACGGCTTCAACTTCGCCGGTCGTGGCCAGAGCTCGGGCCTCGCGTTCGTGATGCTCAAGCCGTGGGACGAGCGTGACTCGAGCCAGTCGGTATTTGAGGTTGCCAAGCGTGCCCAGGGTTACTTCTTCGGGGCCTTCAAGGACGCCATGGTATTTGCCGTGGTGCCACCTTCGGTACTCGAACTGGGTAACGCCACCGGTTTCGACGTGTTCCTGCAAGACCAGGGCGGCGTCGGCCACCAGAAGCTGATGGATGCGCGTAACCAGTTCCTGGGTGCCGCGGCACAAAGCAAGATCCTGGCGGGCGTGCGCCCCAACGGCGTGAACGATGAGCCGCAGTACGAGCTGACCGTTGACGACGAGAAGGCCAGTGCCCAGGGCATCAGCCTGGCAGACATCCAGCAGACCCTGGCAATCGCCTTGGGTGGCAGCTACATCAACGACTTCATCGACCGTGGTCGTGTGAAGAAGGTGTATGTACAGGGTGACGCCGCCAGCCGGATGTCTCCGGAAGACCTGAGCAAATGGTACGTGCGCAGCACGTCCGGGAAGATGGTGCCGCTGTCGGCCATCTCTTCGGGCAAGTGGATCTTCGGTTCGCCGAAACTCTCGCGCTATAACGGTGTAGCGGCGATGGAAATCCTCGGTACCCCGGCACCTGGCTACAGTACCGGTGATGCGATGGCGGAAGTCGAACGCATTGCCAAGGACCTGCCGGCTGGCGTTGGTTACTCCTGGACTGGCCTGTCGTATGAAGAACGTCTGTCCGGCTCCCAGGCACCTGCGCTGTACGCCCTGTCGCTGCTGGTGGTGTTCCTCTGCCTCGCGGCACTGTACGAAAGCTGGTCGATCCCGATTGCGGTGATTCTGGTTGTACCGCTGGGTGTGATCGGTGCGTTGATCGCCACCAGCCTGCGGGGACTGTCCAACGACGTGTTCTTCCAGGTGGGCCTGTTGGTGACGGTGGGCCTGGCAGCGAAAAACGCCATCCTGATCGTGGAGTTCGCCAAGGAGCTCCACGAGCAGGGCAAAGGCATTGTCGAGTCGGCCATCGAGGCATCCCGCATGCGTCTGCGACCGATCATCATGACGTCCATGGCGTTCATGCTCGGCGTACTGCCCCTGGCAATTTCCACCGGTGCCGGCTCAGGTAGCCAGCACGCCATCGGTACGGGCGTAATTGGCGGTATGATCACCGCCACGGTCCTCGCGATCTTCTGGGTACCCCTGTTCTTCGCAACCGTGTCCTCCGCTGGCGAGCGTAAAAAGACTGAACCCAAGCAAACTCCTAAAGAGGCTGGCCAATGAGCAAGTCGCTACTTTCCTTAGCTGTCACGGCATTCGTGCTCAGTGGCTGCTCGCTGATCCCGGACTACCAGCGCCCTGAAGCGCCGGTAGCCGCGCAGTTCCCGCAGGGGCCGGCGTATTCGTCGGCCCAGGCGCCGGGCCAGGCGGCTGCCGAGCAGGGCTGGAAGCAGTTTTTCCATGACCCTGCCCTGCAACAGCTGATCCAGACCGCCCTGGTGAACAACCGCGACCTGCGTGTCGCGGCCCTGAACATCGATGCGTATGCCGCGCAGTACCAGATCCAGCGCGCCGACCTGTTCCCGGCGGTTTCGGCCACGGGCAGCGGCAGCCGTACGCGCACCCCGGCCAAGCTGTCGCAGACCGGCGAAGCGGGCATCACCAGCCAATACTCGGCGGGCCTCGGGATCAGTTCTTATGAGCTGGACCTGTTCGGCCGCGTACGCAGCCTGAGCGAACAAGCGCTGCAACAATACTTCGCGACCGAAGAAGCGCGCCGCACCACCCAGATCAGCCTGGTGGCCAGCGTGGCCAACGCCTACCTGACCTGGCAGGCCGACAAGGAGCTGCTCAAGCTCACCCAGGACACCCTGGGCGCGTACGAGCAGAGCTTCAAACTGACCTCGCGCAGCAATGAAGTCGGCGTGGCTTCGGCCCTGGACCTGAGCCAGGCCCGTACCTCGGTGGAAAACGCCCGGGTTGCACTGGCGCGTTATACCCGCCAGGTGGCCCAGGACGAAAACAACCTGACCCTGCTGCTGGGTACCGGCCTGCCGGCGAACATCGTCAGCCGGCCATTGGCTGATGACCTGTTGAGCGAAGTACCGGCCGGCCTGCCATCGGACCTGCTGCAACGTCGTCCCGACATCCTGCAGGCCGAGTACAACCTCAAGGCGGCCAACGCCAACATCGGTGCGGCACGCGCTGCGTTCTTCCCGAGCATCACCCTGACCGCCAGCGCCGGCACCGCGAGCCCGACCCTGGGCGGCCTGTTCAAGGGCGGTTCGGGTACCTGGTCGTTTGCACCGCAGATCAACATCCCGATCTTCAACGCCGGCAGCCTGCGCGCCAGCCTGGATTACTCGAAAATCCAGAAAGAGATCAACGTCGCCAACTACGAGAAAGCCATCCAGACCGGCTTCCAGGAAGTCTCCGACGGCCTCGCCGCCCGTGAGACCTACAAGCAGCAACTGGACGCCCAACGTGGTTTCGTCGCGGCCAACCAGGATTACTACCGCCTGGCCGAGCGTCGCTACCGTATTGGTGTCGACAGCAACCTGACGTTCCTCGACGCCCAGCGCCAACTGTTCAGTGCCCAGCAATCGCTGATCACCGACCGCCTGGCGCAGCTCAATAGCGAGGTCAACCTGTACAAGGCCCTCGGTGGTGGCTGGAACGAACAGACCGCGAAGAACGAACCGTTGAAAGAAGAAGCACCGCCCTTGAAGTTGTTCTGATAGTGGCGCAGTAGACAAAAACCGCTTCCCGCCCAGGAAGCGGTTTTTTTACGCCCATGACTTTGCGTTCGATCATCGCCCACAACCCGCTCTCCCCCACTTTCATCGCCCCCGCACCGCCCCGCACCATGGCCGCCACCTGCATAACCCCAATAACAACAGGTCTGACACCATGAGCACTTTCGACCCGCGCCGGCTTTTGCTGGCAACCGCTGTCGCCAGCATTGCCCTCCCCGTTGTCGCTGAAGAACACGGCTTCCTGGAAGACGCCAGCGCCAACCTCAACCTGCGTAATTTCTTCTTCAACCGCAACTACACCAATCCCACCAAGACCCAGGACGGCGCACAGGAGTGGACGCAAAGTTTCATCCTCGACGCCAAATCCGGCTTCACCCAGGGCACCGTCGGTTTCGGCGTGGATGTACTGGGCCTGTACTCATTGAAGCTCGATGGCGGACGCGGCACGGGTGGCACCCAGCTGTTGCCGCTGGACCACGATGGCCGCCCGGCGGATGAATTCGGGCGTCTGGGCGTGGCGTTCAAGGCACGGGTTTCAAAGACAGAAGTGAAAGTCGGCGAATGGATGCCGGTGCTGCCGATCCTGCGTTCGGACGATGGCCGCTCGCTCCCGCAAACCCTGCGCGGCGGGCAAATCACCTCCAAGGAGATCGACGGCCTGACCCTGTACGGCGGCCAGTTCCGCGCCAACAGCCCACGGGACGACAGCAGCATGACCGACATGTCCATGTTCGGGAAAACCGCGTTCACCTCCGACCGCTTCAACTTCCAGGGCGGCGAATATGCCTTCAACGACAAACGCACCCAGATCGGTGTGTGGAACGCCCAACTCAAGGACATCTACAGCCAGCAATACCTCAACGTGATCCACAGCCAACCGGTGGGCGACTGGACCCTGGGCGCCAACCTCGGGTTCTTCTATGGCAAGGACGACGGCAGCGCCCGCGCCGGTGACCTCGACAACAAGACCTGGTCCGGACTGTTCTCGGCCCGATACGGCGGCAACACGTTCTACGTCGGCCTGCAAAAACTCACCGGCAACAGCGCCTGGATGCGCGTCAACGGCACCAGCGGCGGCACCCTGGCCAACGACAGCTACAACGCCAGCTACGACAACGCCCAGGAAAAATCCTGGCAGGTACGCCATGACTATAACTTCGCCGCCCCGGGTATTCCGGGCCTCACGCTGATGAACCGCTACATCAGCGGCAGCAACGTACACAGCGGCACGGTGACCGATGGCAAGGAATGGGGACGGGAAAGTGAAGTGGCCTACGTGGTGCAGAGCGGAGCGCTGAAGAATCTCAATGTGCGCTGGCGTAACTCCAGCATGCGCCGGGACTACAACAACAACGAGTTTGATGAAAACCGGTTGATCGTCAGTTACCCGATAAGCCTGCTGTAAAGCCTCGACAGTCTTGTTGTATGGTGCGCGCGTGTCATGGATGACCCGCCCCAGCAGCCAATGTCATTCGAGTCCGCCATGAAACACTTCGCCACCGTATCGGCCGCACTAGCCCTGGCCCTGAGCCTCAGCGGTTGCATCGGCCCGCCTCTGGCGCTGACACCGCAAACCGAACAACGCCTGAAAACCGAGGCGCCAATCCGTTTTTTGCTGACCTTCGATGACGGCCCCAGCGCCTCGGGCTTCATGAACCCCAGCCGTTCGGTGATGGCGGACCTGGCGAACAACCCGATACAGCCGGGGATCAAGGCGGTGTTCTTCCTGCAGACCGAGGCGCCCCGCTCCGGCGGCAACCCGCGGGGCTACAAGACCATGGAGCGCGAATACGCGGCCGGCCATATCCTGGGCTTCCACACCGCGACCCCGTGGCACAGCAACCATCGCTTGCAGAATCCGGCTGAACTGGAGCACTACCTCAGCCTGGGTTCATCGACCCTCACCTCCATCACCGGCCAACCGCCCACACTGGTACGCCCGCCGTTCTGGAACTACGACAAGCGCACCTTCGCCGCCTATCAGCAACACGGCATGCATGTATTGCTGACCGACCTGAGTGCAAACGATGGGGTGATCTGGGTGTTCAACGGCAGCCCGCGTCGACGGGAAAACCTGATACGCCAACTCTCGGTGGTGCGTGAGCGCATCGCCAAAGGCGAATTACCGACGGTGGACGGCGTGATCCCGGTGGTGGTGACCTTCCACGATATCAACCGCTACACCGCCTGGCACTTGAAGGAATACCTGCAAATCCTGCTGGACAGCGCCCATATCAATGGCGTGCCCCTCGCCACACAGCCTTTCTACACCGACCGGGCAACCTTGCAGCGAGCCGCCATGGCCCGCACGGTAAAAAGCGCCGACGAAGTCGTGCATCTGCCCGGCGTGTGGAATTGGGTGTGGGACGCTGACTCGCACTAGACGCGCGACTCTACCCCCAACTCATCCCACACCGACTCGGCCAAGTGAAACGTCGCATTCGCCGCCGGGATCCCGCAATAGATCGCGCTCTGCATCAGCACTTCCTTGATCTCGGCGCGGGTCACACCGTTGCTCGCGGCGGCGCGCAGGTGCAGCTTCAGCTCTTCGCTGCGGTTCATGCCGATGAGCATGGCGATGGTGATCAGGCTGCGGGTATGCCGCGGCAGGCCCGGGCGGGTCCAGATATCACCCCAGGCGTGGCGGGTGATCATTTCCTGGAACTCGCTGTTGAACTCGGTCAGGGCGTTGAGGCTGCGGTCGACGTGAGCGTCGCCCAGCACTTCGCGGCGCACTTGCAGGCCTTCGGCATAACGTTGTTTCTCGTCCACAAAACGCTCCTCATGCAACGGTGACGACAGGCACATACCTGTGGCGAGGGAGCTTGCTCCCGTTGGGTCGCGCAGCGACCCCAGTGAGGCCGCTGCAGGGCTGTACAAATAGTTGGGTTGCGGCTGCTCAGGGGCTGCTACGCAGCCCAACGGGAGCAAGCTCCCTCGCCACAGGGTTCAGCGATACTCAGCGCGATAGCAGAAATTCCAGCACACGGTCGCTGAACGCCGCACCGGCTTGCACGTTGGACAAGTGCGCGGCATAGAACTCGGCATACTCGGCGCCCTGCACATGCGCCTGGATAAAGTGCCCACCCGCCGGCGGCGTCACCGCATCTTCGCTGCCTGCGATCACCAGGGTCGGCACCTTGATCGACGCCAGTTGCTCGCGGAAATCCGCGTCGCGCACGGCCGCGCAGTTTGCGGCATAACCCTGGGGATCAGTCGCCGCCAGCATATCGGTGATCAGCTTGGCCTGGTCAGGATGAGCCTCGGCGAAGTCGGCGGTGAACCAGCGGGCAATTGACGCATCACGCAGGGCAACCATCGCGGCCGCACCGTCGCGCAGGACCATCTCGATCCGCGGGTTCCAGATCTCGGGCGTGCCGATCTTCGCGGCGGTGTTGCACACCACCAGCCGGCGCAAACGCTCACCCGCGTTGATCCCCAGCCACTGGCCGATCAGGCCGCCCATGGACAACCCGCAGAAATGCGCGCGCTCGATCTGCAACGCATCCAGCAGCGCCAACACGTCACGGCCCAACTGCTCGATGCTGTAGGGACCTTCGGTGACCAGCGACTTGCCATGGCCGCGGGTGTCGAAACGCAGCACCCGGAAGTACTGGGTGAACGCCTCGATCTGGATGTCCCACATATGCAGGTCGGTGCCCAGGGAGTTGGACAGCACCAGTACCGGTGCATCTTCGGGGCCATCGAGTTGGTAGTTCAGTTCGCCATCGGCGAGTTGTACAAATCCCACAGCAGCCTCCTCAGGCAGTCAAAGCAAAATGTTCGGCCACGGCCCGGGTGACCCAGGTGTGCGCCTGGCCCAGGTAGTGCGCCGGGTCCAGCAGGCGATCGAGTTCGGCCGCCGAAAGCTCGGCAGTCACTTGCGGTTCATCCCCCAGCACCGCCCGCAGGTGGCGCCCGTCGGCGACGGCGCGTTTGCAGCATTGTTCCAGCAGATGGTGCGCGGTTTCGCGGCCCAGGCGCTGGGCGAGGACGATGCTGACCGCTTCGGCCAGTACCAGGCCCTGGGTCAGATCAAGGTTTTGGACCATGCGCCGGGGGTCGACTTCCAGGCCTTCGCTGACCAGCAGCGCCTGGTGCAATGCACCGGATACCAGCCGGCAAATCTCCGGCAGGGTTTCCCATTCGGCGTGCCACAGGCCCAGGCTGCGTTCGTGTTCCTGGGGCATCGCGCTGAACATCGTTGCCACCAGGCCGGGCACTCGCGTGGCAGCGCTGATCAGCACGGCAGCGCCCACCGGGTTGCGCTTGTGGGGCATGGTCGAAGAGCCGCCCTTGCCGGGGGCCGACGGCTCAAACACTTCCGCCGCTTCGGTCTGCATCAGCAGGCTGATGTCGCGACCCAGCTTGCCGAGGCTGCCGGCGATCAAACCGAGCACCGAGGCAAACTCCACCAGGCGGTCGCGCTGGGTATGCCAGGGTTGCTCCGGCAGGCCCAGCTGCAACTCGGCGGCCAGTGCTTGCGCCACCGGCATCGCCTGTTCGCCGAGGGCCGCCAGGGTTCCGGAAGCACCGCCAAATTGCAGCACCAGCAAACGCGGCTTCAGCTCACTGAGACGTTGCCGGTTGCGGGTGACTGCGCCGAGCCAACCGGCGATCTTCATGCCCAGCGTGACCGGCGTTGCATGCTGCAGCCAGGTCCGGCCCGCCAAAGGAGTTGTCCCGTAACGCTGGGCCTGGGCGGCAAGAATGTCCCCCAACCGCGCCAGATCATGTTCGATCAGCTCGACCGCACTGCGCAGTTGCAGCACCAGGCCGGTGTCCATCACATCCTGGCTGGTAGCGCCCAGATGCACATAACGTTCGGCGCCGGCATCTTCGCTGGCGATCAACTTGCCGAGGGCCTTGACCAAGGGAATCGCGGAGTTGCCTGCGGTGGCGATGGCGTCGCCGAGGGCATCTACGTCGTAGAGAGAAGCCAGGCAGGCCTGGGCAATGGGCGCGACGGCCGCTTGCGGAATCAACCCGACCTGAGCCTCGGCCCGGGCCAGCGCCGCTTCGAAATCCAGCATGCCCTGCAAACGCCCCTGGTCGCAGAACACTTCAGCCATGCCGTTGGCGGTGAAGTAGGCGTCGAACAGTTGGTTGCTCGTGCGCATCGTCATAACACATCCCTAGGTGGCGCATACCCGGCAACGGGCATGCGCCAGCCGGTTACAGATCGTGGTGCAAATACGCCGCCTCTTTGGGCAGGCGCAAGCTGAACAGGAACGCCACCGCCATCATCGCCGTGACGTACCAGTAGAAGGTGTTCTCCATGCCCATGGACTTGAGACCCAAGGCCACATACTCCGCCGAACCACCGAAGATCGCGTTCGCCACCGCATACGCCAGGCCCACGCCCAGTGCGCGTACTTGTGGCGGGAACATTTCGGCTTTCACCAGGCCGCTGATGGAGGTGTAGAAGCTCACGATGGCCAGGGCCAGGGTGATCAGCACAAAAGCCAGGAACGGGCTGCTGACGGTTTTCAGGGTCAACAGGATTGGTACAGTGCACAGCGTGCCCAGGGCACCGAACCACAGCATCGAGTTACGGCGGCCAATCTTGTCCGCCAGCATGCCGAACACCGGCTGCATGCACATGTAGAAGAACAGCGCGCCGGTCATGATGTAGCTGGCGGTCTTGGCGTGCATCCCGGCGGTGTTCACCAGGTACTTCTGCATGTAGGTGGTGAACGTGTAGAAAATCAGCGAGCCGCCGGCGGTATAGCCGAGCACGGTGATAAACGCCGCCTTGTGATCGCGGAACAGCGCGGCAATGCTGCCGGCGTCCTTGTCTTCACGCATTTCCTTGCTGGTGGTTTCTTTCAGGGTGCGACGCAGCAACAGCGAGATCACCGCCGCAATGGCGCCGATCACAAACGGAATGCGCCAGCCCCAGGCCCGCAGTTCTTCTTCGGTGAGAATCTGTTGCAGGATCACCACCACCAACACCGCCAGCAGTTGCCCGCCGATCAGGGTCACGTACTGGAACGAGGCGAAGAACCCGCGCTGGCCCTTGAGGGCGACTTCACTCATGTAGGTGGCGGTGGTGCCGTATTCGCCGCCGACCGACAGGCCCTGGAACAACCGGGCGACCAACAGCAGGGCCGGGGCCCAGGCGCCGATGTCTTTGTAGGTGGGCAAAAAGGCGATGACCAGGGAACCGGCGCACATCATCAGCACCGAGATCATCATGGAATTCTTGCGACCGTGTTTATCCGCCACCCGGCCGAACAGCCAGCCGCCGATGGGGCGCATCAGGAAGCCGGCGGCGAACACGCCGGCGGTGTTCAGCAGTTGCACGGTGGGGTCGTCCGACGGGAAAAACGCCGGGGCGAAATAGATGGCGCAGAAGGCATAGACGTAGAAGTCGAACCATTCGACAAGGTTGCCGGAGGAGGCACCGACAATCGCAAAAATCCTTTTGCTGCGTTCTTCTCCGGTGTAGTGGCTGGTTTTTGTTGTCATGTTTTTTCACTCAGTGGGAACGGTTATAGCCTAGACATACTTTGCAACAACCATGTTCCGCAAGCAGACTTTTGGATATTTGTTGCCTGGGCCGGCCTCATCGCGGGCAAGCCCGGCTCCCACATTTGGAATGCATTCCCCTGTGGGAGCTGGCTTGCCTGCGATAGATCCGCAGCCCACTCAATAATCGAAGAACACCGTCTCTTCGTCTGTGCCCTGCAAAATCACATTCCACTGATACACACCCGCCGCATCCGCCTTGGCGATCAACGTGCGGCGGCGCTCCTGCGGCACACACGCCAGCAGCGCGTCATCCCCATTCGCCGCTTCACCGTCAAAGTAAATCCGCGTCAGCAGGTGCTTCACCAGCCCACGGGCAAACACCAGCACCACCAGGTGCGGCGCCTGGGTCGTGCCCTTCAACCCCGGCACACTGCCCGGCTTGATGGTGGTAAAGCGAAACCGCCCTTCAGCGTCCACCGGCACCCGGCCAAAGCCTTCGAAGTTCGGGTCCACCGGTTTGTCCTGCTCATCCTCAGGATGGTCGTACTTGCCGGCCGCATTGGCCTGCCAGACTTCCAGCATGGCGTCGTTGACCACATCGCCATTGCCATCCACCACCTGCCCGGTGATCGCCACGCGCTCGCCGAGGGTGGCCGCAACGGTCAGGTCTTCGCGGTTCAGCCAGGTCAGGCCGATGTGGTAATACGGCCCGACGGTGTGGGAAGTAGTCGCGTTGAGGCTCATCTCATTTCTCCATCGGCGTGGCGTCGCGGCCGCGCAGGACGATGTCCCAGCGGTAGCCGAGGGCATAGTGCGGAATGGTTTTTTCCAGATCGAACGAGGCGATCAGGCGTTCCTTGGCGGACGTGTCCGGGACGCAGTTGTAGATCGGGTCATAGGCCAGCAGCGGGTCACCGGGGAAATACATCTGCGTCACCAACCGCGTCAGCACACTCGGGCCGAACAGCGAGAAGTGGATGTGCGCCGGGCGCCACGCGTTGTGGTGATTGCCCCACGGGTAGGCGCCGGGCTTGATGGTCTGGAACTGGTACCAGCCGTCGGCGTCGGTGACGGTACGCCCGGTGCCGGTGAAGTTCGGGTCCAGCGGTGCGTCGTGCTGGTCGCGCTTGTGGTTGTAGCGGCCGGCAGCGTTGGCCTGCCAGATTTCCACGAGGATGCCGGGAACGGGCAGGCCGTTTTCATCCAGCACGCGCCCGTGAATGATGATGCGTTCGCCCTGTGGCTCGCCTTCGTGCTGGGCGGTCAGGTCGTTGTCCTTCTCGTTGACGCGCTCGGCGCCGATGGTCGGGCCAGTGATTTCCGACAGGGAATGGGGCAGGAACACCAACGGCTTGGACGGCGAACGCAGGTTCGTCGACTGGTAGGCTGGGTGCAGGTAATCAGGCTGAGTACCCGCTTGCGGGCGCCGGTATCCGGGCTTGTCACTCATGGAGCAATCCTCTTTATTCTTGTGGGTCTCAAACGCGTTCGATCGCCAGGGCCAGGCCTTGGCCCACACCGACGCACATGGTCGCCAGGCCTTTGCTGCCACCGGTTTTTTCCAGCTGATGCAGCGCGGTCAGTACCAGGCGCGCACCGCTCATGCCCAGCGGATGGCCAAGGGCAATCGCGCCGCCGTTCGGGTTGACCTGCGGTGCGTCGTCGGCAATCCCCAGCTCGCGCAGCACGGCCAGGCCTTGGCTGGCGAAGGCTTCGTTGAGTTCGATCACATCGAAATCAGTTACCGCCAGGCCCAGGCGTTCCACCAGTTTGCGCACCGCCGGCACCGGGCCGATGCCCATCACACGCGGCGCCACACCGGCGCTGGCCATGCCCAGCACCCGGGCGCGGGCGGTCAGGCCGTGTTTTTTGACGGCTTCAGCAGAGGCCAGAATCAGCGCAGCGGCACCATCGTTCACACCAGAGGCGTTGCCTGCGGTGACGGTCTTGTCCGGGCCGTTGACCGGCTTGAGTTTGGCCAGGGCTTCCAGAGTGGTATCGGCCCGCGGATGCTCGTCGTGCTCGACCACGGTTTCGCCTTTTTTGTGGGCGACACGCACCGGTACGATTTCTTCGGCGAAGAAACCGGCGGCCTGTGCAGCGGCAGTACGTTGTTGGCTGCGCAGGGCGAAGGCGTCCTGGTCGGCGCGGGAGATTTTATAGTCGTCGGCCACGTTGTCAGCGGTTTGCGGCATCGGGTCGACGCCGTACTGGGCCTTCATCAACGGATTGATAAAGCGCCAGCCGATGGTGGTGTCTTCCAGCTTCATGTTGCGCGAGAACGCCGCATCGGCCTTGCCCATCACGAACGGCGCGCGGGACATCGACTCGACGCCACCGGCAATCGCCAGTTCCATCTCGCCGCTGGCGATGGCGCGGAAGGCCGTGCCGATCGCGTCCATGCCCGAAGCGCACAGGCGGTTCAGGGTAACGCCGGGAATGCTCTCCGGAAGGCCCGCCAACAATGCCGCCATGCGCGCCACGTTGCGGTTGTCTTCGCCGGCCTGGTTGGCGCAGCCGAGGAACACTTCGTCCACCGCGTTCCAGTCCACCGATGGGTTGCGTTCCATCAGCGCCTTGATCGGCAGTGCCGCCAAGTCATCGGCGCGCACGGTGGACAAGCCACCGCCAAAACGGCCGATGGGGGTACGAATGGCGTCACAGATAAATACGTCGCGCATCAGGCTTCTCCGGGGGCTTGGCCGTGGGCGGCAGCGGTGCGTGCCTCAAGGTCGCGCAGGGCAGTCAGTTCAATCTCGGTGGGTTCGGCGCTGGTGGTCACCTGGTCGGCAAAACGAATCGCCCAACCGGTGGCGGCCACTACTTGCTCACGGGTCACGCCGGGGTGCAGGGCGGTGACGACAAATTCGTGGCTGCCCTCCTCCGGCTCCATGATGCACAGGTCGGTAATAATCCCTACAGGACCGGCGCCTGGCAGACCCAGGCGTTTGCGCGAGTCACCGCCTTCGCCGTGGCCGACCGAAGTGATGAAGTCCAGCTTGTCGACAAACGAGCGGGCCGACTGCTTGAGGATGATCAGCACGCTCTTCGCGGAGCCGGCGATCTCCGGTGCGCCACCGGCACCTGGCAGGCGCACTTTGGGCTGGTGGTAGTCACCGACCACGGTGGTGTTGATATTGCCGAAACGGTCGACCTGGGCCGCGCCGAGGAAGCCGACGTCAATGCGCCCGCCCTGCAGCCAGTAGCGAAAAATCTCACCGGTCGGCACCACGGTGTCAGCGGTTTCAGCCAGCTCGCCGTCACCGATGGACAGCGGCAGCACCGAAGGCTTGGCGCCAATCGGGCCGGACTCGTAAATCAGCACCACATCCGGCGACGATGTCAGGCGCGCCAGGTTGGCAGCCTTGGAGGGAAGGCCGATGCCGACGAAGCACACCGAACCGTTCTTCAGGCGGCGCGCGGCGGCGACGGTCATCATTTCGTTGGTCGAGTAAGCCATTATTTGGCCTCCTGCGCGGTGGACAGCTTGGCCTGGAATTCACTGAAATTGGCGGTGCCGTGGATGTATTCGTTGATCCACGCAGTAAACGTCTCACGGTCCCGGGCGATGGGGTCCCAGGCCTGGTAGAAACGGTTGTCACGTTCGGTGTAACCGTGAGCGTAGGACGGATGCGCGCCACCCGGCACATGGCACACGGCAGTCAGGGCCCAGGTCGGCAGCACGCAGGCGTTCATCGGCGCGTTGAGGTCGTCGACGATTTCTTCAACGGTAACGATGCAGCGCTTGGCCGCCAGGGCCGCTTCCTTCTGCACCCCGAGGATGCCCCACAACAGCACGTTGCCCTTGCGGTCAGCCTTTTGCGCGTGGATCACGGTGATGTCCGGGCGCACCGACGGCACGGCCGCCAGCACTTCGCCGGTGAAGGGGCAGGTCACGGTCTTGATCAGCGGGTTGACCTTGGGCAGGTCGGAACCGGCGTAGGCGCGCAACACCGCGAATGGCAGGCCGGAGGCACCGGCGACGTAGGCATTGGCCAGGTCGGCGTGGCTGTGCTCTTCGATCTCCAGCGGTTGCGGCCATTGCTTTTCAACGGCGTCCCGCAGGCGATGCAGGGAACCCACGCCCGGGTTGCCGCCCCAGGAGAAAATCAGCTTGCGTGCACAGCCGGCACCGATCAACTGGTCGTAGATCAGGTCAGGCGTCATGCGCACCAGCGTCAGGTCTTTCTTGCCCTGACGAATGATTTCATGACCTGCCGCCGTAGGAATCAGGTGAGTAAAGCCTTCGAGTGCAACGGTGTCGCCGTCATTCACGAACTGCTTTACCGCATCAGCCAGCGAAAGGATTTCAGCCATGGGGTGGGCTCCCGGTATCGATCGAAAAAGGCGCTGGAGGCAGCGCCGAAGTGCTTGAAGATTAAGCCGGGGGTCGGGGCCAAACAATCCGATAATCGACTGAGTGTTCGATTATCGAACGGATTGTTGTCTTGCTATCGGTCCGTTTCAGGTAGCGTCGGCATGGCTGACCATGCCCTTGATCACCACCGCGGTGGTGGCCAATGCCGCCGGGATCACCAGAGCGGTCAGCACCTGTTCGAAGTTCCAGCCCAGGCCCAGCAAGGTCGCGCCCATCCACGCCCCGAGGATCGCGCCGAAGCGGCCGATGCCGAGCATCCACGACACGCCCGTGGCGCGGCCCTGGGTCGGGTAGAAACGTGCGGCCAGCGACGGCATCGCCGACTGCGCACCGTTGACACACATGCCGGCAATCAACACCAGGGTCGCCAGCAGCGTGATATTGCCCAGGCTCTGCCCCACCGCGTAGGCAAACACCCCGGCCAGCAGGTAGAAAGTGCCGATGACCTTGTGGGGATTGAACCGGTCCATCGCCCAGCCCACGCCGAC
Source organism: Pseudomonas sp. G5001 (assembly GCF_013385475.1). Taxonomy (NCBI): domain Bacteria; kingdom Pseudomonadati; phylum Pseudomonadota; class Gammaproteobacteria; order Pseudomonadales; family Pseudomonadaceae; genus Pseudomonas; species Pseudomonas sp. G5001. Next base: position 18,621 of record NZ_JACAPZ010000047.1, on the reverse strand, counting down.
CGCACTCAATACGCCGCCAAACTGGAACAACGCACCGATAAACGCGGCCTGTTCCATGCTGGCGCCGCTGTCGCGCATCAGGGTCGGCAGCCAACTGGTCAGCAGGTAAACAATCACCAGGCCCATGAAATACGTCAGCCACAACAGCAAGGTGCCGGCGCTGTAGGTGCCGGAGAAGATCACCGCGAACACGTTGCGCGCCTTGACGGTTTTCTGTTCGGGCACGCTGAAGCTCGAGGCCTGGGCGACGATACCCGGCTCGATAGGCGCCAGGGTCTTGCGCACCTTGTCGGTGCCGCGATTGCGCACCACCAGGTAACGCGCCGACTCCGGCAGCCAGAACAGCAGCACCACCGCGAGGATCAGCGGCAACAGGCCGCCGATCATCAGCAGGCTGTGCCAGCCATACGCCGGGATCAGCTTGGCCGAGATAAACCCGCCACCGGCCATGCCCAGGTTGAAGCCGCAGAACATGCTGGTCACCAGCAGCGACTTATGGCGTTCCGGGGTGTATTCGGAGAGCAGTGTCGTGGCGTTCGGCATGCCGGCGCCCAGGCCGAGACCAGTGAGGAAGCGCAGGATCAGCAGTTGATCGACGTTGCTGCTGTAGGCCGAGGCCAGGCTGAAGGCCCCAAACACCAGCACCGCCCCCACCAGCACCACCTTGCGCCCGAAGCGGTCGGCGAGTGGGCCGGAGCCCAGGGCGCCGAAGACCATGCCGATCAACGCGGCACTCATTACCGGGCCGAGGCTGGCGCGGTCGATGCCCCAGTCCTGGGACAGCGCCGGGGCGATGAAGCCCATGGCGGCCGTGTCGAGGCCGTCGAGGAAGACGATGAGAAAACACAGGATCACCACTCGCCACTGATACCGCGACAGCGGCTGGGCGTTGATGAAGGACTGAACGTCCAAACAAGTACCGACAGCAGGTGAAGGCTGATTCATTATTTTTATTTCCACACCGATGGGCGGGCGAACGACCTTGAGTCGTCATTATTATTGGGGCGGCGCCTTGAAGCGCTGCCGCACATTAATAAGCCTTGGGAAACACCGTCAATTCATCCAGCCGGGATCTGTGCGGTCACCGAACAGCTTACGCAAACAGCTGCGCGCTCAGCTCCTGGCTGGCACTGAGCATGCTCGGCAGGAAACGCTGCTCCAGCTCGCTGCGGCTGACCCGCCCGGCATGGGTGCTGACGTTCAGTGCCGCCAGGACCTGGCCCGAAGCGTCGTACACCGGCACGGCGATGGAACGCAGCCCTTGCTCCAGTTCCTGGTCGACAATGCACCAGCCCTGCTGCCGCACTTCCTGCAGGCATTCGAGCAAGGCTTGCGGGGTGGTGAGGGTGCGGCTGGTCTTGGTTTGCAGGTCGGCGTGGTCGAGGTAGTCCTGCAGCGAGGCGTCATCCAGCGCCGCCAGCAGGATACGGCCCATGGAGGTGCAGTAGGCCGGGAGACGGCCGCCCACGGAAAGGTCGACGGAAATCAGGCGTTGGGTGGTGGCGGAGCGGGCAATGTAGAGGATGTCATCACCTTCCAGGGTTGCCATGTTGCACGCCTCGTGGAGCTGCTCGCTCATGCGGTCCAGGTAAGGCTGCGCCGAAACGGCCAGGGGCGTGGACGACAGGTAAGCGTGGCCGAGGGTCAGCACCTTGGGCAACAGCGAATAGGTACGCCCGTCGGTGGTGGCGTAGCCGAGTTTGATCAGGGTATGCAGGCAACGGCGTACGGCAGCGCGGGGGATTTCCGTGCGGTGGCTGATCTGGGCGATGGTCAGGTGGCGCTTGCGCTCCTGGAATGCCTGCACCACGGCCAGGCCGCGTGCCAGGGAGGTCATGAAATCCGGATCACCGGTAAACGCCTGGATGCGCTTGGCCGGTGACGCAACGATCGGCGGCGCCACTGATGCGAAGGAGTTGCGCAATTGATCGTTCATTTGGGGTCCTTTCTCTTATTTTTAACCGCTGCGGGAGGGTGACCGCTATTACAAGCCGCCGTGCAATGGCTGCACAAGGCAGGGCAACCAACATTGGGCGATTATCGGACGGTCATTCGATTATCGCAATTTGTCACCGCCGACCGGTGCCGGAACCCCTCTACATCCATTTGAGTGCCTTTCAGAATCGACTGATGTACGAGAGAAGTTAAGGTTGATTAACGCCTGTAGAACATTGCACGATTTATGGCGCCAATAGTTCAGCAAATACCCCACACACCTGCGTAACAAAACCCTCACACAAAGTTGACGATTTTTAACTTGTTGGCGATAGTGTTATTCAAGCGCGTGGCTATAATGCATCCTGTGCAGGAGCCAGCCTCGCCTGACCCCGAGGATAGATTTCACCCAGTCGTGCACCGGCTGCGTGCAGGCTCCGCCGCAAGTACCTGACACACATTTCGAATGCCTGCCAACTGCTTGTGGCTGTGACAAGAAAACTGTTGCTACGACAACTGCTCTTCTCCGGTATCGTGGCCGCGTGCAATAAAGAAGTGGTTTTTCCTGTATACCTTTCCACGCTGATCTTCAGATTGACGGTATACCGGGGGCGACTTCCCGGCATCGCGTTTCGCCGGAATCAAACTCAACTCAATTAGGTAACAATGTGACGAAAGACGAACTGCGCGCGGAACTTGAGCGCCAGGAACAACGTTACAAGGATGTTTACGGCGGGGAAGTCACCACCTACGCTGCCCAGCCAGAACCTGAACGCAAGCCATGGCGCAAACGAGCCAGCCTGCTCGACCAGGCCTTTGCCCAGGAAATCCAAAAGATTGAACAGGACCTCAAAACCGAAGAGCCATAAGCGTTTCGGGTTGAGCTTCCAAAGGTGCCATCTCTCTGCCAGTACCACGCTGGTGGAGGGAAGCCCGTTATGTGGCCTTAGCGAAATTTCATACGATTGTTTCAGTTATTCCCTTCCGGCGCTTTATCCCGCGAATTTGATGGATCCTCCATATAAATCAATCACTTGCCAAAGCCCCGAAAACACCGGGATGCACGCCTCCCCCCCATTTTTTTTCGTTGAAGAATGTTACCGATGAGCAGCTAGTGCATTGATTACCGATGTTTTCTGGCATAATCGCGCCCCCTTACGACCGGGTCAGAAAACCTTCATGATCGATTTATTCAGCGGACTGGATGCTTGGGTTCTAGTGAGCCTGTTGCTCGCCCTGGCCTTTGTCCTCGCCTTCGAGTTCATCAATGGCTTTCATGACACCGCTAACGCGGTTGCCACAGTCATCTATACCAAAGCCATGCCTCCGCATCTGGCCGTGTTCTTCTCCGGGGTGTTCAACTTCCTCGGCGTGTTGCTCGGTGGGGTCGGTGTTGCGTATGCCATCGTGCACCTGCTGCCGGTGGAGTTGCTGATCAATGTGAACACCGGCCACGGTCTGGCCATGGTCTTCTCATTATTGGCAGCGGCGATCACCTGGAACCTCGGCACCTGGTATTTCGGGATCCCGGCGTCCAGTTCCCACACCCTGATCGGTTCGATCCTCGGTGTCGGCCTGGCCAACGCCCTGATCAACGACATTCCCCTGGCTGACGGCGTCAACTGGCAGAAAGCGATCGATATCGGCGCTTCGCTGGTGTTCTCGCCGATGGCTGGTTTCGTGGTTGCCGCCCTGGTGCTGCTGGGCCTGAAATGGTGGCGCCCGCTGTCGAAGATGCACAAGACACCGGACCAGCGCCGCAAGCTCGACGACAAGAAGCACCCGCCGTTCTGGAACCGCCTGGTCCTGGTGATTTCGGCGATGGCCGTGAGCTTCGTGCACGGTTCCAACGATGGTCAGAAAGGTATTGGCCTGATCATGCTGGTACTGATCGGTATCGTGCCGGCGCAGTTCGTACTGGACCTGGGCAGCACCACTTACCAGATCGAGCGCACCCGCGACGCCACGCTGCACTTGAATCAGTTCTACCAGCGCAATCAAGAAACCCTCGGTGAGTTCCTGGCCCTGGGCAAAAGCGTGAAAGACGATTTGCCGGGCAAGTTCCAGTGCAATCCGCAGCAGACTGAACCGACGATCAACGCCCTATTGGGGACCTTGAAAGGTGTCTCTGACTACCATTCGTTGACCGCCGAGCACCGGATTGAAGTGCGTCGTTATCTGTTGTGCCTGGATGACACCGCGAAGAAGGTGGGCAAGTTGCCAGGCCTGGATGCGCGTGAGAAGTCGGACCTGGACAAGTTGCGCAAGGACCTGACGGCGACCACCGAGTACGCGCCGTTCTGGGTGATCCTGGCGGTGGCACTGGCCTTGGGCCTGGGCACCATGGTGGGCTGGAAGCGTGTGGTGCTGACCATTGGTGAGAAGATCGGCAAGCAGGGCATGACGTATGCCCAGGGTATGTCGGCGCAGATCACCACGGCCAGCATGATTGGCTTGGCCAATATCTTCAGCTTGCCGGTTTCCACGACCCATGTGTTGTCTTCGGGTGTGGCGGGGACCATGGTGGCGAACAAGAGCGGGCTGCAAGGTGGCACCGTCAAGACCATTCTGATGGCTTGGGTGTTGACGCTGCCGGCGACTGTGGGCCTTTCGGCCGGGTTGTTCTGGTTGGCTTCCAAGGCTTTGGGTAGCTGACAGCTCTTGGGCTTGTGAAGAGGGTGCGACCTGTGAGGGTCGTGCCTTTTTTTATGGCTGGGGTTTGGGTGTATATCCGTTATCTAGGTAACGGCCACTTATGGTT
>NZ_JACAPZ010000047.1:13513-13739 GCF_013385475.1 Pseudomonas sp. G5001 | reverse complement strand
AAGCCAAATCAAAAGCTAAAGCTAAAGCGGGCACGGTTCAAATGTGGGAGCTGGCTTGCCTGCGATGGCATCACCTCGGTGTGTCTGAAAAACCGAGTTGTCTGCATCGCCGGCAAGCCAGCTCCTACAGAAAAGCAGCGCCACCCTGCCCGTACCAGCTGTCGAGCGCCAGCGAGGCTGCGTGCTTTTGATCTTGATCTGCTCTTGATTTTGATCTGCGGGCCCC
>NZ_JACAPZ010000047.1:0-13393 GCF_013385475.1 Pseudomonas sp. G5001 | reverse complement strand
TAGGCGTTTGTAAAAAAGTGACTCGCTGTAAGAGCGAAACCATAAGTAGCCGTTACCGCAGCAACGGATATGTACACAAATCAAAAAATCCAAAACAAAAAATCCAAAACAAAAAAAAGGCGACCGAAGTCGCCCAAAATGCCTTGCGTGCTCATGTATCCGAAAAGACCTAAGGCCTCTTACGCTTATTAGCGTCTTTCCAGATAAAAATTCCAAACCCTACAAAGAACATCACCATGAGGCCAACCGTCAGCACTCCGGCAAACACCACATTATCGAAAAACATGACCGGCCTCCTGCACTTGCCCTGTTGCGATAGGGCTAAGTTAACCAAGAAGACGAAAGAAGAAATTGACGAGGATCAATGTCGCCCGCGACGGAGCGTAAAGAAGGGAAATAACTGACCTGCATCAAACGATGCAGGCTATATCAACGCTTTTTCGGTTTGCTTTTCGGCTTTTTCTTGGGCTTCCCCAACGGCATCGCCTGTTCAAACGCCTGGCGCACTTCATTCAGTCGCTTGTCATTCAGATCATGAACACGTTTGGCCCGTTCGGCATTCAGGTCAATCAGCTTGTCATCGTCACTCATGGCTTGGCTTACGTAATGGCTTGGATGCCCCAATAATGCGTCCTGCGCCAATCCCGCGTAAACAAAATCGATGTCATCGCGCGCATTTGCCCGCAAAATCCCCCCATCCCAACCCTCACACAGAGCGTTCGACGTGGCACTGCACAAGGACCTTCCCCCACTCCTGGCCCTGCGCGCCTTTGAGGCCGTGGCCCGGCATTTGAGTTTTATCAAGGCCGCCGCCGAGCTGTCAGTGACCCAAAGCGCCCTCAGCCATCAAGTGCAGAAACTCGAACAGCACCTGGGCAAACCGCTGTTTATCCGACGCACCCGCGCCATCGATCTGACCGAAGACGGCCAACACTACTACGACCAGATCCGCCCCGCCCTGGACACCATCGCCGCCGCCACCCGCCAGCAGCAAACACCGCCCGCCACCAGCGTACTGCGCGTCGGCCTGCTCGCCTCGTTCGCCACCTTGTGGCTGGCACCGCGCCTGGCGGGGTTTCTCAGCCGCTACCCACACATCCAGGTGGAGTTGGTGCCGGCGATTCAGCTGGCAGATGTCGCCGCCGCCGAGGTCGACCTGGCGATTCGCTACGGCAAGGGCGACTGGACCGACGTGCAGGCCACGCGCCTGATGAGCGAAACACTGTCACCCGTCTGCAGCCCGGCGTTCAAGGCCAGCCAACTGGCCAATGGCCCGCTGCTGATGGCCACCTCGCACCGCCCTTTCGAGTGGACCGACTGGTCCCGGCATTATCAGGTGGATGTGGAGCACTACCCCAAGGCGCTGCTGCACGACTACAACATCGTGGTCGAAGCCGCCGTCGCCGGCCAGGGCATCGCCATGGGCCGCCACCGCCTGATCGAACGCAGGCTCAAGGAGGGCACATTGGTGGAAGCCTTCGACTGGCCGCCCTATCAAAGCGAGATCGGTTACTGGCTGATTGCCCCGCATGGCGAAACCAGCACGGCGGCCGCTTGTTTCAGTGAATGGCTGCGGGAAATCTGCGCTGACGCATGAGTTATTTCGATACGTCGAGTTAAATCTATCCGTTTGTCGGCGAAAATCGCCCCGCCCATGCTGAAGACTCTTTCCAAGAGGATTCATCATGAGCCACTCCATCTCGCAACGCGTACAAGCCCTCGGCCTGAGCCTGCCGACACCCAGCCAGCCGATTGCCAACTACGTCAATTACGTGATCAGCCAGAACCAGCTGTTCATCTCCGGCCAAATCCCGCTGCTGGACGGCAAACCGACTTACATCGGAAGACTCGGCGAATCCATCAGCGAAGACGAAGGCGCCAAGGCCGCCGAACTCGCGGCGCTGGGCCTGTTGGCACAATTAAGCGATGCCCTGGGCGATGACCTGTCGCGACTGGTGCGCATCATTCGGTTGGGCGTATTTATCGCCAGCAGCGGTGATTTCCAGCGCCAGGGTGCAGTCGCCAATGGCGCTTCGAACTTGCTGGTCAACGCCCTCGGCGACAAAGGCCGGCATGCCCGTACGGCCGTGGGCGTCGCCAGCTTGCCGGGCGGCGTAGCCGTGGAGATCGACGCGATTTTCGAGTTGCAGCCGTGACTGCGCTATCCCTGACCGAGGTCCGGGAGCTGCGGGACGAAACGCCGGGCTGCCAATCCGGCATCGTCCACTTCAACCACGCCGGGGCCTCCCTGCCCAGCCAAGGGACGCTTGATGCAATCATTGACCAGTTGCAGCGCGAAGCCCGCGACGGCCCGATGGAGGCCGGCGAACACGGTGCACTGCTGGCGGAAAAAGCCCGTCGCGCCGCCGCGCAACTGCTCAATGCGCCCGTGTCATCGATTGCCTTCGCCAGCAGTGGCTCGACCGCCTGGAGCATGGCGTTCCAGGCGTTGGGCCCGTGGCAGCCAGGCGACCGCATTCTGGTGGGCCGCCACGAATGGGGCGGCAACCTGGCGAGCATGCAGACGGCCGTGCAATCGGGTGCGCATGTAGAAGTGATCCCCTGCGATGAAACCGGCACGGTATCCGTCGCCAGCCTGGAAGCCATGCTCGACGCCCGGGTGCGGTTGATCGACCTGACCTGGCTCCCCGCCAACAGCGGCTTGATCAACCCGGCCGAGGCCATCGGCGCGTTGGCCAGGCGTCATGGCATTGCCTATTTCATCGACGCCGGGCAAGCCATCGGCCAGGTGCCGGTGGATGTGCAAGCGCTGCACTGCGATGTGCTCAAGGGCGCCGGGCGCAAGCATCTGCGCGGCCCACGGGGGACCGCCCTGCTCTATGTGCGGCCGGATTTTCTCGAGCGCTTGAACCCGGCCCAACGCGATGTGTTTTCGGCGCCCTGGAGCCCTGCGGGATTTGACTTGCGCAACGACGCCCGGCGCTTTGAAACCAGCGAAGTGTCATTCGCCTTGCTGGCAGGCCTGGGCAATGCGTTGCTGGAGGTCAATCGATTGGGGGTCGAGCGGGTCCGCGAGACGGTCCGGCTGTTAAGCGACACAATCCGTGAACAATTGCGCCGAATCGACGGGATTACCTTGCATGACCTGGGAACCAGCGCAAACCAGTCCGGCCTGATCGCGTTCAACCTGGCCGGCTGGGACGCCTTCGAGCTCAAGCGCCGCCTGGGCCTCAAGCGGATCAATATCGGTGCCAATGGCGTGCCCTACACTCCACTGGACATGCAGGCCCGCGAGCTGGACAGCGTGGCGCGAATCTCCGTGAGCTACCTCAATACGGCGCAAGACATCGAGCAACTGATCGCCGCCCTGCGCGAACTGCGGGATTAAACCTCGACGTCCACCCACAAGCCTTGCCGTGGTGCGTCTTCAATCAACGGCACCACCGGCACGGTGTTGTCGGCGTTGAGTTCGTCACCGGGAACAGCCAGGTGCTCCTGCGAGTCTTCATCGGCTTCGCGGCGACGCTTTTGCTGTTCCTGCTGGCGACGCTGCTCCTCGCGCAGCAGCAAAGCCGCTTCCTCGGGATCGCGCTTTTGCAGGTCGATGGTACTTTCGTTGGAGCCTGGCTGAACCGGCGCCACGGGCGGGATATCCGGCTTCTGGCGCACTGGGTCAAGCTGCGACGTGACCGGCACAACACTCAAGGGCAGCATGGGTGGCAGCATATTATTAGTCTCCTGTTCAGCAGACTGTCGGCTGCGTGGGTGACGACTTGAGCGTCAAGCCGCCAACTTGTGAACCAATCGTCATCTATCCGACGAAGATACCGCCCTTTTTCTTGCCGCTTGTAGCTTAAAGCTCGAAGCTGCACCTATTCCTTTTGGTCTGGAAGCCGTGTTCCGTTAGAATAGTCGGCTTTTTCACGGCGGGAGTCAGGCAGCATGGCGCAGCAGTATCAACCGGGGCAACGCTGGATTAGTGACAGCGAAGCAGAGCTGGGGTTAGGCACCGTTCTGGCACAGGACGGCCGCTTGTTAACCGTGCTCTATCCGGCCACTGGCGACACTCGCCAGTATGCGCTACGGAATGCGCCCCTCACTCGCGTGAGGTTTTCGCCGGGTGACACCATCACCCATTTCGAAGGCTGGAAAATGACCGTGCAAGAAGTCGACGACGTCGACGGCCTGCTGGTCTACCACGGCCTCAATGGGCAGAACGAGCAGGTCACCCTGCCGGAAACCCAGCTCTCGAACTTCATCCAGTTCCGCCTGGCCAGCGACCGTCTGTTCGCCGGCCAGATCGACCCGCTGCCCTGGTTCTCCCTGCGCTACCACACCCTGGAACACACCAGCCGCCAGTTGCAGTCCTCGCTCTGGGGCCTGGGCGGCGTGCGTGCGCAACCGATCGCGCACCAACTGCACATCGCCCGTGAAGTTGCCGACCGTATCGCGCCGCGGGTTCTGCTGGCGGACGAAGTGGGCCTGGGCAAGACCATCGAAGCCGGCCTGGTGATCCATCGCCAATTGCTGTCCGGTCGCGCCAACCGCGTGTTGATCCTGGTGCCGGAAAACCTCCAGCACCAGTGGCTGGTGGAAATGCGCCGCCGCTTCAACCTGCAGGTCGCACTGTTCGACGAAGAGCGTTTTATCGAAAGCGATGCCACCAACCCGTTCGAAGACACCCAGCTCGCGCTGGTGGCCCTGGAATGGCTGGTGGACGACGAGAAGGCCCAGGACGCGCTGTTCGCGGCCGGCTGGGACCTGCTGGTGGTCGACGAAGCGCACCACCTGGTCTGGCACGAAGAAAAAGCCAGCCCCGAGTACTCGCTGGTGGAACAACTGGCCGAAGTGATTCCGGGCGTGCTGCTGCTCACTGCAACCCCTGAGCAACTGGGCCAGGACAGCCACTTCGCGCGCCTGCGCCTGCTGGACCCGAACCGTTTCCACGACCTGCACGCCTTTCGCGCCGAGAGCGAAAACTATCGCCCGGTGGCCGAAGCCGTCCAGGAACTGCTGGACAAGGGCCGTCTCTCGCCCGCCGCCCACAAGACCATCCAGGGTTTCCTCGGCGACGAAGGCGAAGCGCTGCTGACCGCCGTCAACGATGGCGACGCCGAAGCCAGTGCCCGCCTGGTCCGCGAACTGCTGGACCGCCACGGCACCGGCCGCGTGCTGTTCCGCAACACCCGCGCCGCGGTGCAAGGCTTCCCGGAGCGCAAGCTGCACGCCTACCCGCTGCCGTGCCCGGACGAATACCTCGAGCTGCCTTTGGGCGAACACGCCGAGCTGTACCCGGAAGTCAGCTTCCAGTCGCAGCCGGATGTGGATGAAGAACAACGCTGGTGGCGTTTCGACCCGCGCGTGGAGTGGCTGATCGATCAGCTGAAAATGCTCAAGCGCACCAAAGTCCTGGTGATCTGCGCCCACGCCGAAACCGCCATGGACCTGGAAGACGCCCTGCGCGTGCGCTCCGGCATCCCGGCCACGGTGTTCCACGAGGGCATGAACATCCTCGAGCGTGACCGCGCTGCCGCCTACTTTGCGGATGAAGAGTTCGGCGCTCAGGTGCTGATCTGCTCGGAAATCGGCAGTGAAGGCCGCAACTTCCAGTTCTCCCACCACCTGGTGCTGTTCGACCTGCCGTCCCACCCGGACTTGCTGGAACAGCGGATCGGCCGTCTGGACCGGATCGGCCAGAAACATGTAATCGAACTGCACGTGCCGTACCTGGAAACCAGCCCGCAAGAGCGCCTGTTCCAGTGGTACCACGAGGCGCTGAACGCGTTCCTCAACACCTGCCCGACCGGCAACGCCTTGCAGCACCAGTTCGGCCCGCGCCTGCTGCCGCTGCTGGAAAACGCCGACGACGGCGAGTGGCAAGGGCTGATCGACGAAGCCCGTGCCGAGCGCGAGCGCCTCGAAGCCGAACTGCACACCGGCCGCGACCGTTTGCTGGAGCTCAACTCCGGCGGCGCTGGCGAAGGTGATGCGCTGGTGGAAGCGATCCTTGAGCAAGACGACCAGTTCACCCTGCCGATCTACATGGAAACCCTGTTCGACGCCTTTGGCATCGACAGCGAAGACCATTCGGAAAACGCGCTGATCCTCAAACCCAGCGAAAAAATGCTCGACGCCAGCTTCCCCCTGGGCGACGACGAAGGTGTGACCATCACCTACGACCGCAACCAGGCGCTGTCGCGCGAAGACATGCAGTTCATCACCTGGGAACACCCGATGGTGCAGGGCGGCATGGACCTGGTGCTGTCCGGTTCCATGGGCAACACCGCCGTGGCGCTGATCAAGAACAAGGCGCTCAAGCCGGGCACCGTGTTGCTGGAACTGCTCTACGTCAGCGAAGTGGTTGCTCCGCGTTCGCTGCAGTTGGGCCGTTACCTGCCGCCGGCGGCACTGCGTTGCCTGCTGGATGCCAATGGCAATGACCTGTCGGGCCGCGTGTCGTTCCTGACCTTGAATGACCAGCTGGAAAGCGTGCCGCGGGCCAGCGCCAACAAGTTCGTGCAGGCCCAGCGCGACCAGCTGACGCCGCGGATCAACGCCGGTGAGGAGAAGATTGCCCCGCGTCACGCCGAGCGTGTGGCCGAGGCTCAACGTCGCCTGGCGGCGGATACCGAGGAAGAACTGGCGCGCCTGACCGCGTTGCAAGCGGTCAACCCGACCGTGCGCGACAGCGAACTGGTTGCCCTGCGCCAACAGCGCGAGCAAGGCCTGGCGATGCTCGACAAGGCGGCGCTGCGACTGGAAGCGATTCGGGTGTTGGTCGCGGGCTAACTTCGCCGCCCTACCCTGACAAACAAAAAGGCCCGCGCAATGCGGGCCTTTTTTATTCACTGTAGACATCGTTGTTATTGATGACCTCTTCGCGAGCAAGCCCGCTCCCACATTTGACCGAGTTCCATCTTGAGAATGCGGTCAAATGTGGGAGCGGGCTTGCTCGCGAAGGCGTCACCTCGGTCTCAGGCAGTAACCGCCCTGGCCGGCACCTCCACCACCCCCAACCCATCCTTCATCCGCTGGGCATCGCGCACAAAACTGCGGGACGCCTGGAACAGAAACAGCATGGTCAAAAACAGCGCCACCGGAATCAGGTACATGGCGTCATGCAGTCCCACCGCCTTGTAAGCCTCGGTCATCTGCTGGGCACCGTCGGCATACATCGCCGAATGGGCAAAATGATCCGACAACCCGCCCACCACAATCGGCCCCATGCCCCCGCCCAGCAAATACAAGCCGGCGAAGAACAATGCCATCGCCGTCGCCCGCAGGCGCGGCTCGACCACGTCCTGGATCGCCGTGTACACGCAGGTGTAGAAGTTATAGGCAAACAGCCAGCCGACACTGAACAGCGCCACAAACACACCAATCTCGATCCGCCCCGCGTGCAACGCCCAGGCAGTGGTCACTGTAGAGATAATCAAACTGCACGCCGCGAACAGCAGCCGGCCGTTAGCGATGCGTTGATGGATCTTGTCGGCAATCCAGCCGCCCAGGGTCAGGCCCACCAGGCCGGTAATACCGACGATGACACCGGTGGCGACTGCCGCATCCTGCAACGGCAGCAGGAAATAGCGCTGCAGCATCGGCACCAGGAACGAGTTGCAGGCATAGGTGGCGAAGTTGAAGCACAACCCGGCCAGCACCAGCCAGAGGAATGTCGGCACCGCCAGCACCCGGCGAATCGGCCGGTCGACTTTCTCCTGGGAGACTTGCACGGCTTCCGCCGCGCCGCGCTTGGGTTCCTTGATGTAGAACATGAACACCGCAAGGATCAGCCCCGGCACCGCGGCAATAAAGAATGGCGCACGCCAGCTGTCGAACGCCTTGACCATCGCACCAATGGTGAAGAAGGCCAGCAACAGGCCCAAGGGCAGGCCCAGCATGAAGATCCCCATGGCCCGGGCACGGCGGTGGGCGGGAAACAGGTCACCGATCAGCGAGTTTGCCGCCGGCGCATAACTGGCCTCGCCGATGCCGATGCCCATGCGCACCAGCAAAAAGGTCCAGAAACTGCCCACCAGACCATTGACCGCTGTCAGGCCACTCCACGCCGCCAGGCCCCAGCCCATGAGTTTGCTGCGCGAGCCGGTATCGGCCAGGCGCCCCAGCGGCAAGCCGGCAATTGCATAAACAATGGTGAACGCGGTACCGATGATCCCGAGCTGGAAGTCGCTGAGGTGCCACTCCATGCGGATCGGCTCGATGATGATCGCGGGAATGGTGCGGTCGAAAAAGTTGAACAGGTTGGCCAGGAACAGCAGGAACAGAATGCGCCAGGCATTCGCCGCTTGGGTCGAGTTCTGCATGGGTCCGTCTCTTTTATTGTTATGTGAGCCGCGATGCCAGACGCATCCTGAGCCCGGAACCTGCAATCTAGTCAGCCTCGTGGGGATTGTCTGTAATGATTCGTAAGTCTGATGTCACTCCATCGGGCGACCCGGGCGGTCATCCCTAATCATTTGGTTCTAGTTGTTTATAAACTCATCGCCAAATGATTAGAAGCAATCTGCCATCAATCCTTGTAACTCGCTCACGCTCTCTATACTGAAAGACGCAGTCAGACTAAAACTCTGTGACGGGACATGCTATGGAATGGCTTGGTTTGCATTTTTTTACCGACCTTCCGGACAGTGGGCACTTATTACTCAATTGCAGTCATAACCCCTTTCTGGTGCTACTGGCGTATGTAGTGGCGTGTGCAGCGGGCTTCGGCACCCTGGACATGGCCGAGCGGGTCGGCCATGTCGACAACCCCAAGGCTCAACGGCACTGGCGCTGGGTAGGCGCGGGCTGCCTGGCAGGCGGCATCTGGTCGACCCACTTCATCAGCATGCTGGCCTTCCAGGCGCCTATCGCGATTCACTACGAATTGATCATGACGTTCGCCTCGCTGCTGATCGCCCTGATCGCGGCGCTGTTCGCCATGCAAACCCTCAGTCATCCAAGGCTGCGCGCCCACCAATATGTGCTGGCGTCGGTGTGGATGGGGCTGGGTATTGCGCTGATGCACTACGTGGGCATGTCGGCCATGCGCTCCGAGGCGGGCGTGTATTTCGAGACTGGCTTGTTCCTCGCCTCTGTGTTGATCGCGATCGGCGCCAGCCTGGCGGCGTTGCTGCTGTCGCTGTACCTGCGCAACGGCACCGGCATGTTCCATCAATTGCTCAAGTACGCGGCCAGCCTGGTGCTCGGCGCGGGCATTATCAGCATGCACTTCACCGGCATGGCGGCCATGCAGCTGCTGGTACCCGAGGACCTCGTACAGTCGGCACTGCCGGTGGACAACAACCCGGTCCAACTGGGGCTGCTGGTGGCGGTCATCGCCCTGCTGGTGATTGGCAGCAGCATCAGTGCTGCCCTCGCGGACAAGAAGCTGCAACACAAGGAAACCGACCTGCGCCGGGTCAACGCCCTGCTCACCGAACTGGACCAGGCCCGCGCCTCGCTGCAACAGGTGGCGCATTACGATGCCCTGACCACCCTGCTCAACCGCCGTGGTTTCAACCAGATCTTCGCCGAGAAACTCGCGGAAAAAACCGCCACCGACGGCATGCTGGCGGTGATCTTCCTGGATATCGACCACTTCAAGCGCATCAATGACAGCCTCGGCCATGACGCCGGCGACGAACTGCTGACGGTGCTGGCCGGCCACATCAAAAGCTCGGTGCGCAGCCATGACGACGTGGTCGCGCGGTTTGGCGGTGACGAATTCTGCATCCTGATCAGCATCCATCACCGCGATGAAGCGCGGCACATGGCCCAGCGCATCATGCAGAAAATGAAAGACCCCATCGAACTGGCCGGCCGGCGCATGGTGATGACCACCAGCATCGGCATCAGCCTGTTTCCCGAAGACGGCAAAACCAGCGAAGAGCTGCTGAAGACCGCTGACCTGGCGCTGTATCAGTCCAAGGATGCCGGGCGTAATAGCCTGAACTTCTTCAGCTCCAACCTGAAAACCCGGGCCTTCCTGGAACTGCAGCTGGAAGAGGAACTGCGCGCCGCACTGCGGGGCAAGAACGAGTTGGTGCTGTTTTACCAACCGATACTTGACCTGAAAAAAGGCAGGGTCACGCGCCTCGAAGCCCTGGTGCGCTGGCAACACCCCCAACATGGCCTGCTGACCCCGGACCGGTTCATCGGCATTGCCGAAAGCAACGGGCTGATTGCCGAACTGGATCACTGGGTGCTGCGCCAGGCCTGTCACGACCTGAGCCTGCTGTCGGAACAAGGCCACACCGAATTGGTCATGGCCGTGAACTGCTCGGCCCTGAACCTGACCCGTGACGAGTTGGCCGATGAGATCGAAAACGCCCTGCGCTTCGGCGGGATCGCCGCCAATCGCCTGGAACTGGAAGTAACCGAGAACGCGCTGATGGGCAATATCAGCAGCACCCTGGCATTGCTGCGGCAAATCCGCGCCCTGGGCGTGTCGCTGTCCATCGACGACTTCGGCACCGGCTACTCGTCCCTCGCCTACCTCAAGCGCCTGCCGTTGAACACCTTGAAAATCGACCGTTCATTTATCCAGGATATCCCCAAGTCGAACGCCGACATCGAGATCGTCCAGGCCATTATCGGCATGGCCCACACCCTGCACCTGCAGGTGGTGACAGAGGGCGTGGAAACCCTGCAACAATTTGAAGTGGTGCAAAAACACGGCTGTGATTTTGTTCAGGGTTACCTGCTCAGCGCTGCGGTGCCGTTGAGTGATATCAGCGCGGTGATCAACAGCCTGGACCAGAACAACCTGTTCAGCCTGCTGGGCCTGACGGGGGGTGACCCCGCGCCGAAAGATCCGCCTTCGGGTCGTGCGGGCCCGGCGTCCATCGTTCGGCCAATTCGCTGACGCCGAAAATTTGGCAATTCGCCATCATTTCACTAAAGAACCCCGACGAACGGCCGATTCATCAGAGTCCGGCCAGGCTTTCCCCTTAAAACCCTAGGGTTAAACCCTATCGCCCAGGACCAGGACGCACTGTAAAGTCGCGATCTCTCATTTTGTGATGGCTATTTGATACTCACTCAGCCATCCGTCCAGGCACATGGCGCACAATGACTTCTAAAAATAACTCTGCCACCGCGGTATCCGACGTGTTGCTGACAGCCCCTGCGGAAAAACCCTCAGGTTCAAAGTCATTGAGCACCGCCCGCCCGCTGGCCACCCAGCAGTACCTGTACTTTACCGAGACCAACACCGACCGCATCCTCGACAACCTCGACGGCCTGCGCGACATGGTGTTCCCGCGCGCACCGCACATGGAACTCGACGGTGAACTGCGCAATGAGCAGGAATTCCCCTCGGTGTGCCTGATCGGCCTGGGCCGCTGTGGCTCCAACATTGCCCTGGATGTGGCAGAGCTGGTGTACAACGCCCGCAAGTTCTACCTCAACGAATTCAGCAACGAAGACAAATCCACCGACAAGGGCTACCGCCCCGCCCAGTGGATTCGCAACAACCTGCGCCTGGGTTCGAACAAGGGCACCAAACCGGTGTTCCTGGTCGAGCCGCTGGTGATGCTGGGCGACCTGGACAAGGACATTGCCGGGCGCATCCGTTTCTCGCGCAAGGGTGAGAAAAGCGGTTTCCTGCGGGACTACAGCAAGATGAAAATCATGGACCTCTCGGAAGTCCATGCCGGCGGCGCCGGTAACGCGCCGATACTCGGCCAGTACCTGGCCAAGATCATCCTCAACAAAGACACCCAGCGCTTCTCCAGCCCCGACTGGAAGATGATCCACTCGTACCTGATCGACTCCTGCGGCATCAAGGCCAACCAGTCGCGCCTGTACTTCTCGATCTTCAGTGCCGGCGGCGGTACCGGTTCAGGCATGGCCTCGGAGTTCGGCCTGGCCCAGCAGCACTCGTACATGAACAAGACGTTCGACACCAAGCCCGCCGATGAACATGACAGCAAAAGCGGTCACGCCTTCGTGTTCGAGCCGATCTTCACCAGCGGGATTTGTGTGCTGCCGAACATCTCCGATCACCGCAGCGAAATGTCCGAGGCGCTGCACATCAACGCCGGGCGGCTGTTGTGCAAATACCTGTCGGAAGAATGGGACTTCTCGTACAACTTCGACAATGAAGACAGCAGCGAAGCCAGCGTGAAAGGCCGTATCCGACCGTGGAACGCAATGATGTTGATCTCCAACGACATCATGCGTTACGCCGAGGAAAGCGATGACGGCAACATCCAGAACATTGATGTCAATGCCATGGAAAAGCACGCCAACCAGTACATCTCGCAGCAGATCTTCAACATTCTGACGGCCCAGGCGGTTACCACCGACTACGACCAGAACTATTTCCGTCGCGCCGGGATCGACATTGGCGAGACCATCCGCCTGGATGCCAACGACCTGTTCATGAGCCTGGCTGGCCCGGTGGCGATTGCCTACGCCGAATCGGTGGTGCCGGAAACGCCGGCGCCTTCGAGCGACAAGTTCAAGGTGTTCGAAAAAGAGCCGCAGCGGCTGAACATCGACGACTTGTTTTTCCGTTCCATTGATCTGCCGCACTTCAACAAGGTGACCCAGGCGATCGAAGGCATCAGCCTGTTGCCGATTGAGTCCAAGCGGTACAAGGCCTCTCTGGAGCAGTACAAGAATTCCGGCTATGACGCGGCGGCGTTGCATGACTTGCACTTCTTCAAGAACTGCTCGTCGGTGGTGTCGATTGTGTCGTTGCCCAAGGATTACAAGCTGTCCTATATGGACCTGAATCGCCTCAAGACGCACCTCAACAGCCTGTTTCCCAATACGACGCTCAAACGGTATGCGCTGGTGATCGGGGCGTCGGCCAACTTGTCGCTCACGACCTTGATCGCTAAAAGCCCGTGCCTGTCGGATGATTTTTTGACGTTGATCGTGGCATTTATCAAGCGCTGTTTTGCGCGTAATCCGTATCGGTTTGATGACACCTTGGATAATTCGATCCTGGATTTCATCATCCATGAGGATTTTGATGAAGACCGGATTGATGAGCTGCTCAACGAGTTCGAGAACCCGGCGAAGATCCTGGATACCAACTGGTATGCGATCAAGCCGATGTACGAGAAGAAGTATCGTGAGTTGATCAACGACAAGGACAAGTTTGTGTCGATCAACGATATTCGTCTGTCGCGGGATTGTGTGAAGAAGGCGATCAAGTACCTGCGTGAGATTTATCGTCACCGGATTGGGAAGACCAAGGTTATTTCGCTGAATAACCATACAGGGAAGACGGCGTAGGCTTTGTTGTTGCTGGGGTGGGGTGTATATCCGTTATTTAGGTAACGGCGACTTATGGTTCCGCTCTTACAGCGGCTCACTTTTGAAAAGCGCAAAAGTAAGCAAAACGCTCTTGCCCCACCACTCGGCTCCTCGCTTAGGCTCGGAGTGCCCTCACTCCGGCTTTGGACCGTGGGCCGCCGTC
>NZ_JACAPZ010000046.1:0-97729 GCF_013385475.1 Pseudomonas sp. G5001 | reverse complement strand
GAGCGGAACCAATACCAGCCATAACCGAAGAAACGGATATGTACTCCCGCCTAAGGATCCAACACCCCCCCGCTGTACCCCTCAGACAACCGCGTCCCGGTAAACTTGGCCACCACCGAACCCTGTGAAACCAGCCGCTCCCGATGCCCCGTCACCATCCGCCCGGTTTGCGCCGCATGCAGCACAACCTCAGAAGCCGGATCCCCAGGCCGCCGAATAATCCGCGCAAACCGCTCACCCTCTTCCACCTGTTCACCCAAACCTTTTTCAAACACCAACACCCCGGCACACGGTGCCAGGATGGTCTCCATGCAGCCCATGTCCACCACCTGCCCCCGCCATTGAGCAATCACCGGCGCCTCATCAATCACCCCGCTGGCGCAGAGCCAAGCCCAGATCCCATCACCATCCTGCCCGGCCAGGGCATCACTCACATCCGCCTGCCCACGCAATTCAATCGTCGCCGCCAACCGCGGCTTCCCGTGATCAATGATGGTCTCCTCAAACGACCCATCACCGCCCTCGTCCCAGACAATCACCACATCCACCTGCAACGCCGCCGCAAGCGCCCGGCCCGCGGGCCAAAAGCTGCGGTGGATGTAGAGATATGGCAGGGCTTCATCATCGGTGTGCAGGTCCAGCACCAGGTCAGCATCGGCGGCCAGTTGCACCAGGCTTTTCTGCCATTGCGCCAGGTTGCTGGCCGGCCGCTCCATGGCCAATGAATGATCAAACGCCCGGTTGAAATTCTGCCCGGTGGCTTCGTGAAACCGCCCCAACAACCGCCCCTGGCGAAACTGGCCAATGCCAAACGGGTTGGCCTGGGGCACCACCGTCACCGTGCCCTTGAGCCGGCCCTGATCCTGGCAGGCCTGCAAACGCGGCAGCAGTTGATGCAACACCAGCATCCCGGCGATTTCATCGGCATGCACACCGGCCTGCAGGTGCACCCGAGGGCCGTCGCCGTCACCCTCGAAGCGCCAGGCGCCAATGTGCAGGGTGTTCCCGGAATCCCCGGGGACTTGCCACGAAAGGTCTTTTGCCATGCCGTTGCCCTCCTCTTGTTGGTTCTGCAGGTATATATTGAACACACGTTCAACCATGTATCTTCACCGAGGATGTGCCTGTGGCCGAAGACCGTCGCGACCTGTTGATTGCCGCCACCCTCACCAGCCTCGCCCGTGACGGGCATGCCGGCATTTCCGTGCGGCGCATCGCCGCTGAAGCCGGGGTTTCGGTGGGGTTGCTGAATCACCATTTCGGCAGCATCGATGCACTGATCGCCGAGACCTACCACAAACTCGCCAGCGAACTGACCACCGCCCTGTGGCAGGAAGTCGACCAGGCCGTGGGCCCTGCCGCGCGGCTCGATGCATTCCTCGCCGGCTCGTTTTCCTCGCGGGTCATGGACCCGAAACTGTTGGGCGTCTGGGTGGTGTTCTGGAGCCTGATCCGCCACTCGAACCACGTGAACGACTCCCATGAAAAAAGCTACCGCGCCTACCTCGAACTGATCCGCCAGTTGCTCGACGACCTGGCCGAGAGCGAAGGCTTCGTGATCCACGACACGCGCCTGGCCGCCATCGGCTTATCGGCGATGCTCGACGGACTCTGGCTCGAGTGGTGCCTCAACCCCGGCACCTTCAGCCCCGCCAACGGGCTGCACATCTGCCGTTGCTGGATACAGGGGCTGCGTCACGGAGCATTCGGCGCCGACCACATCCTGTGACACCGGGTGCCGGGCGCTGAGCATGGCCAGGGTGCCGCTGATGGCGATCAGCACGGCACCGAAAATCAGCGACACGTCCATCACCGTGCCCCAGACCAGGCTCGACAGCAGGAACGCCCAGATCAAACCAGTGTATTCAAACGGCGCTAGCAGCGTCGCCGTGGCCCGGCGGAAGCTCGCAAACAGCAGGAACTGGCCAATCCCGCCCACCAGCCCCGCGCCGAGCATGCCCAGCCATGCCGGGGTCGGCGATGGCGTGTGGGTCCAGGGCAGCGTCAGCGCCATGCAGATTACAAACACCACATTGGTGATCAGCATCTGCTCCAGCACCGAGGTGTTGTCGTCCACCTGGCGCAACTGGATATAGGTAAACGCCCAGCACAGTGCTGCCGCCAATGTCAGGGCGATTGGCAATGGGTCGAGCATGTTGCTGGGGCGACAGGCGATCACCACGCCGACAAAGCCGATGATCAGCGAAATCCACTGGCCGCGACTGGCGCGCTCCTTGAGGATCAATGCCGCGAGCAACGTGACCATGATCGGTGCGGAAAAATACAGCGTGGTCATTTCCGCCAGGGTCAGGTCTCTGGCGGCGGTGTAGTACAGCAGCCAGGCCAGCAGCGACAGCAGGCCGCGGATGATCAACAGCTTGCGGCTGACCGAGTGCCAGGCACGCTTGAGCAAACCCATTCGCCCGGCGATCACGCACGCGGCGACCACCACCAGGCTGCGCCAGAACAGGATGGTGAACACTGAATAGTCGGCCACCAGCCATTTGATCCCGGCGTCCTGCAGCGCCAGGAACGCATAGGCCAGCGAGCACAGGGCAATCCCTTGCAACGAGCGATCGGTTTTCATCCGGCAGACCTGCGCAACGGTGTGCCGCGTCGCTCGGCAATCGCGTACAGGGCTTCAATCAAAAAGGTCAGGCACAGGTAGACCCCGGCCACCAGCAGCAGCGGCTGGTAGATCTGCAAGGTCTGGGCGCGTACCACGTTGGCGGCGCCAAGCAGGTCGACCACGGCAATGGTCGAGGCCAGCGCCGTGGACTTGAGCAGCATCACCGTCTCCCCCGCCAGGGTCGGCAGCAGCAGGCGCATGGCCCGTGGCAGGCGCACCCGCAACAGTGCCTGGCGTGGCGTCATGCCGAACGCCGAGGCGGCTTCCATTTCACCCTTGGGCACGGCCAGCAGCCCGCCGCGAATCACTTCACCGACGTACGCGCCCACCGACAACACCAGGGCGAACACGATGTACCAGTAACCGTCCCGCAGGAACGGCCAGAGGAAACTCCCGCGAATCATCGGGAACTGGGCAAACAGGCTGCCCAGGCCGTAATAGAAGATGTAGATCTGGATCAGCAGCGGCGTGCCCCGCAGCACACTGGTGTAGCCCAGTGCGCAACGGGCCAGCCACTTGCGCCGGGACAGCCGCGCCAGCGCTACCAGCACCGCCAGGGCGAAGCCGAGCACTGCCGAGATCACCAGCAGCGACAGCGTCGTCTGCAAGCCCTTGGCGATCAGTCCTGCGTAATAACTTATCCACTCAGGCATGTGCGGCTCACTCGACAACCGGCATCCAGCGACGAATACGTCGCTCCAGGCGCCCGGACAGGTAGTTGGAGGCCAGTGTCACCAGGTAATACAAGGCGGCGGCCGTGAGGTAGAACAACAGGTAATGCCGGGTCGAGCCCGCCGCCTGTTTGGCGGTGTACAGCAGCTCGTTGGTGCCCACTACGCTGATCAGCGCGCTGTCCTTGATCAGATTGATCCACAGGTTGGACATCCCCGCCAGGGCGTATGGCGCCATGATCGGCAGGGTCACCCGACGGAACAGGCCAAAGCCGCTCAAGCCAAACGCCCGCGCCGCTTCGATCTGGCCATGGGGAATTGCGAGGATCGCCGCGCGGAAAATCTCCGAGGCGTACGCGCCTTGCACCAGCCCCAGTACCAGGACCGCTACCAGCGGGCCGCTGATGTTGAACTGCGCAAACCCCAGCCACAGCATCAATGCGTTGAGGCCCATCGAGCCTGCGTAATACAGCAGCAGGATCAGCAGCAACTCGGGCACCGCGCGAAACACCGTGGTGTAGCCGCGCATCAGCATGGCTATCGGGCGCGGTGCACTGAGCTTGGCGCAGGCCACCACCAGGCCGATCAGCAGCCCCACCGCAAACGAGCCGGCGGAGATCTGCAGGGTCATCCAAAGCCCTTTGAGCAGTGCATTGCCCCAGCCTTGTTCGCTGAAGTTGAGTAGATCGAACATCGCTGCTCCCTATTTCGATGACACGCAATGACCCTGTGACGAGGGAGCTTGCTGTGGCGAGGGAGCTTGCTCCCGCTGGACTGCGTAGCAGGCCCATTGTTTGGGGGCGCTTCGCACCCCAGCGGGAGCAAGCTCCCTCGCCACAAGCACTCTCTTTCTACCGGATTAGTTTGTGTAGGGGCTGTCACATACCTTGCTGACGTACGCCGGGGTGTCGGCGCGTTTGCACGGGCTGACCGATACCCCAAACACGCTCTGGGACAGGTCGGCGTAGTCCTTGCTCACCAGCAACTCACCGATGGCCTTGTCGAGCCGGGCCTTGAGTTCGGTGTCTTCCTTGCGCAGGCCAGCCCCCACGCCGCGGCCGATGATCGGGTCATAAGGCACTTCGGCGATTTCGGCCAGGCCCTGGGCCTCAGGGGTCTTGACCATCATGGCGATGGCGACGCCGTCGGCCATCATCAGGTCGGTGCGCCCGGCAATCAGGTCGGCGTTGGCCGATTCCTGGGTGTCGTAGTACTTCAGGTCAGCAATGTTCTCGTAGTACTTCTTCAGGTAGTTGGCGCTGACCGTAGAGATCTGCACGCCGATGATCTTGCCCTTCAGCCCTGCCGGCGAGACTTCGACCGTGGTGCCCTTGGGGCCGGCAATGCCCAGCAGCGAATCGTAGTAGGCGCGGCTGAAGGCGATCTGTTTTTCGCGCTCTTCGGTGACCGACATCGAGGAGAAAATCACGTCGATTTTCTTCGCCAGCAGTGACGGAATAATCCCGTCCCAGGCCACTTCCTTGATCTGGCACTCAGCCTTCATCAAGCCGCAGAGCTTATGGATCAGGTCGACTTCAAAGCCCGTCCACTCACCATTGCCGCCCTTCACCGTGAACGGTGGGTAGGGTTCTGCCGCCACCGCGAACACAATGGGTTTCTCCGCCGCCAACGCAGTACCTGCCGCCAGCATCAACACAGCACTGCTCAACCACTTTGCCAATCGTTTGGATTTCATGATCTTGCCCCGTCTTTTTTTGGAGTTAGCGAGTTTGATGCGCGTTGACGAACTGCCGGCAACGTTCACTGCGTGGGTCGATAAACACCGAGTCCGGCGAGCCGGTTTCCTCGATCAGGCCTTGATGCAAAAACGCGACTTTGGATGACACATCCCGGGCGAACGCCATTTCATGGGTCACCAGGATCATGGTGCGGCCCTCTTCGGCCAGGGAGCGAATCACCCGCAGGACTTCGCCCACCAGCTCCGGGTCGAGGGCCGAGGTGGGTTCGTCGAACAGCATGACTTTGGGGCGCATGGCCAGGGCTCGGGCGATGGCCACCCGCTGCTGCTGGCCGCCGGAGAGGAACGCCGGGTATTCATTGCGCTTGGCGGCCAGGCCAACCCGGTCGAGCAAGGCTTCGGCGCGCTCGATGGCTTCGGCCCGGCTTTCGCGCAGCACCTGGATCGGCGCTTCGATCAGGTTCTCCAGCACAGTGCGATGGGGCCACAGGTTGAAGTTCTGGAACACCATGCCGAGTGTCGAGCGAATCCGCACCAGTTGCCTGGCGTCGGCCACCAGCGGTGAGCCGGGCCGGCCGTAGTTGAGCTTGATGCTTTCACCGTCGACGTGGATGCTGCCCTGGTCCGGCACTTCGAGCATGTTGATGCAGCGCAGCAAGGTACTTTTGCCCGAGCCGCTGGCGCCGATCAGCGAGATCACCTCGCCTTCGTGGGCGGTCAGGGAGATGCCCTTGAGCACCTCGATATTGCCAAAGCGTTTATGCAGGTCGAGCACCTCGATCATCTTCTTCGCAGCCACCGGCTGTACGCTGATGATTTTCGCCGCAGGCTCGATTCGCGGTTCTCCGGCGAGCTTGGCGACGAAGCGGCTGATACGTTCACAGGCTTCGGCCAGTCGCGCTTCACCCAGGGTAAACGACAGCCGCACAAAACCCTGGGCCGGCTCGCCGAAGGCCGCGGCATCCAGCACGGAAACCCCTGCTTCGCGGAACAGCCGCCAGGCGAAATCCAGGGAGCCGAGGCCGGTGTCCCGCACATCCACCAACACGAACATGCCTGCCTGCGGGGCCCGCACGTGAATGCCCGGGCAACCGCCGAGGCCTGCTACCACCAGGTCGCGGCGGCGGCGGTAGGTTTCGCGCATGCCCTGGGTGACTTCATCGTGGGCCAGCACGGCGGCGGTCGCGGCCTCCATCACGAACCCCGGCAAGCCGTAGAGCATGCTCAATACCAGGGTTTCCGCGTGGGCCACCATCGCAGGCGCGGCGACGATCCAGCCGATGCGCCAGCCGGTCATGGCATGGGACTTGGACAGGCTGCCGATCACGATGCAGCGATCGGCCATGCCCGGCAACGCGGCCAGGCTATGGTAGTCGCCATCGAACACCAGGCTTTCGTAGACCTCGTCCACCACTACCCACAGTTCATGCTCGATCGCCAGGTCGGCGATCACCTGCAATTCCTGAGGGTTGAGGACAACGCCGGTGGGATTGTTGGGGTTGGAGAAGAAGATCGCCCGGGTGCGAGGCGTAATGGCGGCAGCCAGCAGTGCCGGGTCGAGGCGAAAGCCCGAGTCGGCGGAACACGGCACCCGCACCAGCGTTGCGCCGCTGGCCTTGAGGGTCGCTTCGTAGGTGACGTACATCGGGTCGAGCACGATCACTTCATCACCGCCCTGCAACAGGCACAGCGAGGTGACGAACAAGGCGTTCTGCGCACCGGCCACGGTGATGACGTTTTCAGCGTTGAGCGGGCGAGCCAGGGACTGGCTGTAGCGCGCGGCGATGGCATCGCGCAGTGCCGGGCGGCCGGGGATTTCGGTGTAGTGGGTGTCGCCCTGGCGCAGGGCCTCGACGGCGGCGTCGGTGATGAACGAGGGTGTGGCGAAATCCGGATCGCCCACACTCAGGATGATGATGTCTTCGCCTTTGCTGCTGGCCTGGAAGGCAGCGTGGTGGATGTCCCAGGCGGCTACGCCCTGCCCTGCAATTCGCTCGACAAAAGGTGAAAACCGCATGCCAGTGCCTCTCGTTCAATCAGAAAAAGCGCAAGCCCGCCTGTTACCAGGCAGGGGGTGCAGCCAACATAATTGAAACTGAACACTCGTTCAACGGCAAACTTCACCGGATGTCGTTAACAGCTAAAACAGGTCGTTGTGGTGGTTTGTCCATCAGGTTGCACTGGCGGTCCTGCAGTTCTTCGGCGGAGGCCAGGTTCCATTCCTTGAGCGTCAACCGCGTGGTCAACAGTACGAAGTTGCCGTTCGCCGCCGGTGCCAACAGCAAGCTGTAACTGGCCATGGCGTCGCCCTGGGCCTGCACGTAGTCATTCAGGATGGCCAATGGGTCGCGCAGGTCGAATTCCACCGCCGACAACGTACGGGCACTGTAGGTATGCCCCTGCAGTTTTACCGGCAGGATTTGCCAGTGCTCGTCGAGGGTTGCCGCGCGTTCATTGAGGGTGTTGAAAATGTCGGGGCGCAGGCAGGCGATATGAATGTGCAACTGGTTTTGCGTGCGGCCATACCGCGAGTTGATCGCCAGGGATACATAACGGTCGGCAATCGGTGTTTGCAGGCCGGCCGAGAGTACATCGTGGTGTTTCCACGCCTGGGCAAAGTAATGCGGCAACAAGTCCCGGGCCAGCGCGACGTCTTCGATTCCGGTGACTTTATCGGTGGGGATCAGTAAGTCCTGGTACGGGCCGTTGAGGTCCTTGAGCAGCGCGAACCCCTTGTCCGGATCAACCTCGAGGCAGGGGCGCGGATTCTGGTGCTGGTTCTGGTCGGGCACGCATTGACGGCTGACGATCTGCCACAGCACATCGGGATTGCCGCGCCATTTCCAGGCGGCTGCCACCGCCACCACACACAGCAAACCACCCATGATCTTGAACAAGGGACCGCGCTTCATGCCAAAAACCTCAACGCCAAAGGAATGTCTTGTGTTGTTTTGCAAGCTGCAAGACATCCCTGTCGCAAAGGTTAACGCTGGGCCGGGGCCATGAATTCCGGCCCTACCGGGTCTTTTATCGTGCTGGCCAGAATACGGTCGATATGTTGCAGGTCGTCGGCCGTGAGCTGCCAGCCGAACGCATCTTCAACGCCTTTGAGCTGCTCCGGCCGGCGGGCGCCCCACAGTGCAACCGTGGGGCCCTGGTCCAGCACCCAGCGCAACGCCAGGGCCAGCACAGACTTGCCGTGGCATTCGCGAGCGTACACGTCCAATGCCGCGACCGCCGCCAGGTACTGCTCAAAGCGTGGCGCCTTGAATTTCGGGTCGAGCTTGCGCACGTCATCCCCGGTAAAACCCGTGGCCGCGTGCATGCTGCCGCTCAACAAACCCCGGCACAGCGAACCGTAAGCCAAAACCACCAGTGAATTTTGCTTGGCGTACGGCAGGATATCGCTGTCGATCGCCCGCTCAAACAGGTTGTAGGGCGGCTGCACGGTGTCCAGGTGCGTGTACTGGCGGAAATCGTCCATTTGCGCAGGCGAATAATTGCTCACCCCCACGGCAAGGATCTTGCCTTCACGGCGCAGTTTTTCCAGCTCGCCGGCGGTTTCCTCCTGGGCTACCAACGGGTCGGGCCAGTGAATCTGGTAGAGGTCGATGTAGTCGGTTTCGAGGCGCAGCAGTGAGTCTTCGATTTCCTTGCGGATACGTCGGGCCGTGGCATTGCGGCGCACCGTGCCGTCGTCCCATTGCAACCCGGCCTTGGTGGCGATCACCGCCGTGTGGCGTACACCGCGCAGGGCCCGGCCGATCAGTTCTTCCGACAGCCCAAGGCCGTAGACCGGCGCACTGTCGATAAAGTTGATGCCGCTGGCCAGCGCATGGCGAATGGTCTTGACCGAGACCTCATTATCGGCGCCGCCCCACATCGAGCCACCCATGGACCAGGTGCCCAGGGCAATCCGCGAGACGGCCTTGTCGATGCCCGGGATCTTGATGGTTTCGATACTCATGAAAAAGCCTCCGCCAGAAACAATCAGTAAAAAAACGATTACTCTAGATCATCCGTGGTTGAATCGGGCTCAACGCCGCGTGCAACCCAAACCCCATAAAAGGTGCTTGATATGGCTGCGTTCAATCGCTCCGAGTTGGCCGACCTGAATGTCTTCATGGCGATCATCCGTCGCCGCAGTTTCCGGCATGCCGCCAATGAACTTGGCGTCACCACCTCGGCCCTGAGCCACACCATGCGCAACCTGGAAACGCGCCTGGGGGTCAAGTTGCTGTATCGCACCAGCCGCGCCGTAGAGCCTACCGATGCCGGCGTGGTACTGGCGGAAAAACTCAGTGCCGGCTTTGCGACGATCCAGGACGGCCTCGACACCCTCGAACTGTACCGCGAGGCGCCGATTGGCCGCCTGCGCCTGAACGTACCCCGGGATGCCGCGGTGCTGCTGATTTCGCCGGTGCTCGGCGAGTTCACCCGCACCTACCCGCAACTGCGCCTGGACGTGATGATCGAGGACCGCATGCTCGACATCGTCGCAGAGGGCTACGACGCAGGGATCCGCTATGGCGCCACGGTGCCCCAGGACATGGTGGCCGTGCCGCTGACCGGCGAGCTGCGCTGGATCATGGTCGCCTCCCCGGCCTACCTCGCACAGGCAGGGACACCTGCAGTGCCCAGGGACTTGCTCACGCACTCCTGTGTACGCATGTACCTGGGCGACAAGACCACCTACAAATGGGAACTGGGCAATGGCGTACGCCAGCAGCGGCTCGATGTGCCCGGCCACTTCAGCGCGGCCGACACCCAGACCATCGTTGATGCGGCCCTGCAAGGCGTGGGTATCGCCTACTGCCTGGAGAATCGCGTGCTGGCGGAACTGGCCGACGGGCGCCTGGTAGAAGTGCTGCCCGACTGGGCCTGCATCGGCGCGCCGCTGTGCATGTACTACCCCAGCCGGCGTCAGTCGCAGCCGGGATTGCGCCAGCTGATCGACATGATTCGGCTGAGGACCGCGGCGCGCCCTTAGCATGGGCGCGTAAAACGCCGTATCAAACTGCATGCCAGTGGGATGGAATCGCTGAGGGGGCATCGGGTACGAAGAGTTACACCCGCTGGAGCGAAGCGCTGCTTGGGTGTACTCGATAAATTACCGGATCCCCCTCCTATGACAATTGCTCCTACTCAGGCTACGGCTTCTTTCATTCCTTTGAACGCACCTGACAAGCCGCTTCCCCCGGCGCGGCTCCAGGCCGCAGCGCCGGAAAATGCCGCGCCAGGCTCCCCCGGGACCAGGATCCCCAGCCCGCGTGCCGATGCCGACGGTGAACTGGCAGGCCAGGTAGCCAGCGCGCTGCGTCAGGTCAAGGGCGACGGCCATGATGACACGATCATGGTCGAGAACATTCCGCCGAACTCAACGTTCGGGCAGTGGTGGTCGCAGTTGGGGCGTGCCATGGAGTCCCCGCAAGTCCGTGACTGGATGAGGGAAAACGGGATAAACCCCAATTCAGTGATGATTGACCCCAATACCGGGAAGATCACCTACCAGCGCAGGCCCTCCGCCGCCGCGCAACCCAACGGCCCCGATGACAAAGGCTGGGCGCAGGTGGGCGCACAGGTCAGGGACGCCGCACGCGTTATCGGCGACGGTAACCCGATCCCCTTCAAACCGCCGCTCTCCCAAAACAGCAACAGTGCCCCCCTGTGGTTGGTGAGCCAATTCTACAAAGAGCAAGAACATATCCTGCCGGATCATGCCCACGAGCGTGCAGATGAGTTGGCGCGCGACAAGGCTTTTACCGGCGTGAGCGGCCCGCGTTTTGCGGACCTGCACGAAACCCGTGGTGAGGATGAGGTTGAGCGCCAGAAAGCCCTGGTGGGCAATACCCAGACGCTGAACACCGTGGGGCGTGAACTCAATTACCTGCTTGAGCGGATTCGATCGGGCAGCATTGGGAGCGGTGACGTTCTCGACTACCTGCAAAAGAATAAAGTCGAGCTTCACCCCGACAGCGCTTACCGCCAGGTCGGGAGCACCGACTCAGGGAGCACCATTAGCCTCAAGGAATTCCTTGAGATCAATGGCTGGGACGTGCCAACCACGCCCGAGGAGGTGGAGAACCTGACGAATTATCTGCTCAGGCCTGAACTCCAGACGCCGCTCCATGGCAATTATGGCGGTGCGCTGGAATGGCAGCCCCCGCTTGCGCCCGAGGCGGCGAATCAGCTGCGGTCCGACCTGCGCCGCGGCAAGATCGGCGACGTTGATTTGAACGGCGCCAGGAACGTAGTGGAATACCTCATGCAGGGCAAGTCGTTCACGCCTTCCGAGCTGGCTGACCCGCAGCGGGTGCTCGACTCGCTGATCCGCTCCCCCAAGGGCAAGGCGTTGGGCGAGGCCCTCCAGGCAAAATTTGACGCGCAGTCCATCAAAGGCAGTGCCACTGATTGGCTGTTGGCAGCCATGAGTGTGGACAATGACAACTCGTTCCGCGCGACAGACCCCAGGTCCAGGCATCACATCGCCGGTTTTGCCGTGACCGGGAACAGTACCTGGGGCAAACCCGCATCCGGTATCGTCAGCCGGTTGGCCGAACATCTTGTCAGCACCGGCAAGGCATCGTCACCCGAGGCAGCGGCGCTACAAGCGCATCTGCTGCTCTCCACCCGCGCTCCGGAGTTCCTGGTTAAAGACATCCCGGACCAGGTCACCCCCGGTTCCCATAGTTGGGTCAGTTTTGTCACCGCGGTAGAACGCATCGAAGCGCAGTCTCCGGGTTCAACCGCAGGGATGTCCTATGGGCAGGTCATGCTCCACGCTGAGGTCGCGCCGGTCTCCGCCCAGGAGCGTTATGTCGAATATGCCGCCCAGCAAGAGGCGCTCAAGGATTGGGGAAGCGCGAACGGTATGCCGTATCCGGTGACCGAAGGCCAAATGAATGATGTACGCGATGCATTCGATGCGCAGATCACCGAGCTGAGCGCGGCCAGTCAAACACAGAGCATGCCGATGCCATTACGCAAGGAAATGGCCCTGGAGCAGTTGCGCAAAGCCCTGCCAGGCATGGATACGGCAACCCTGGAAGACAAGAGCATCACGCTGGAACCCGCCCATAGCGATTTCCCGGGGCCTTATTCGATCCTCGACTTGTATATGAAGGACGCGCTTCACCATCGACCTGGCGTCGAAGAACCACCGGCCGTAGGGGTACTTGGAATTGGGCCCCCGCCCCCCGCTGACAATCAGTGGGTGACCTCATCCAGTACGTTGAACCTCAGCGAGGTGCTGGAAAAAACCAAAGACCTGCCAAGTATGCCGAACGTGTTCCAGGACGCGTTCGGGGAATACGCCGACGGCATCGAAAAAAGCGTCGCGGCCCAGGTGAAGTGGATGGTTTCGCGGCTCCCTGAAGAGGACCGTAAAAACCTGGAATACGGCGAAATCACAGTGGTCAGGGAAGTCGACGTCGATAAGGACAACTTTGGCAAGGAAACCCGCAAGCGGGTGCCCGAAGACAATTGCCTGCTGGTGAAAACCAGGCGCAAAAACCAGGTGCACACCTACGAAATCAATCTCAGGACCGCGAAGATTACCGAGCGTACGGACCTGGGTGACTTCACGGCAGGCAAACAACCTTCCAACCACACCCATTACCATAAAGACCTGGAAGAAGTCATACCTTCGGGCGAGTACGCACCCGGGTTGACGGATGAAAAAATCCAGGACGCCAACCCCAAGAGCTTTGGCAGTGCCCGAACGTCTTATATTGCCGATGCCATGGTGACGGATGTTGATATCCGGTCATTCAAAAAAGAGGCCGAGGGGGTCACCACGCTTGATACCGAGGTTCCCTTTTACAAGAAAGTCAATGAATTCCTCCTCAACCTGATCCCCTTGAGGTCGGCAATCGTCAACTTTCAAAACGGCAACATCGGCGAAGGTGTCGGCGACCTGGCCCTGGATATATTTGGGTTTGCCGTGGGCCTCGGTGCGGCAGCCAGGGGGGCCAAGGCCGTGGCCGCCGGCGCATCGGCTTTCAGCAAGTTCGCCCAGGGCGCGAAGATTGTCGGGCGCGCGGCGCTGGGGAGTTTCAATCCGTTGAGCGGGGCTGATGATCTGGCCCGGAGTGCATTGAAGCTGGGGCGCACCACGCTGACCGCTGGACGTAACGGCGTCAATCATCTGCGTGGCGCCTTGCGCAGTGTCGACCTGACGTCACTGGCGAAAAAGCCCGGCATTGCCGAAGGCACTTACAAGGCGGCCAATGCGACCGAAGAAGCCAAGGTGTTTGCGAAGTTTGATGACGCCACCGGTAATTGGCACGCCTTGAATGTGAAAACCAGACAGCCCTTTGGCGAGCCGCTGGAAAATTTCAAAGCTGACGCCGTGCCGGTAGAAGCGCTTCGCGACAAACTGGAGAAGCTCCATGCCAAAACGGGATACACCGGGACAATCTGCTACGAAAAAACCATGTTCGTCGGGATGGCAGACAATGCACTCCCGTTGAAAACTCGCGAGGCCGTGCTGGGCAGTGTGGTCAGGAGCGGGGATTCCAATTACACGCAACGCTACAAGGATCTGATGGATATTACTGTCGAGAATACCAGCGCCGTATTCAGGCCCGCGGACATTACCGAATCAGGCGTTATCAACTTCATGAGCAATAAAGCAGACGGCAATATCGTACACACCGCCTATATTCAAAAGAGCAGTGATGGAAAGCTCTATATCTACAACACCAACCAAGCCGGCCTGGACAAAGCCATGTTCGATGCCACTGGCACTCTTGATCAATCGGTCGGTGCAACGGTATTCAGTCTTGATAATGACGGGCTGCAAAAGTTTCTCGACTCGGGGTTCACCTTCTCCTTCACCCCAAACAGCACCCTCAATGCCAACGTAACACGCCTGGCGACCTGACAAACCGCGGATTGCCCGAGCAGGCAATGCGCGTTTTTTGAACCTCTCTCTCCCGGCAAACCTCAAACGTTCACACAGACCATGCCCGGGACTATTCAATGACCTTCATCCTATGGATGGCCGTACTGGGCGCGGTGTTGCTCACCCTCGCCCTCACCTCCTCCTACCTGCGCTGGATGCCGGTCACCACCTCGGCGGTGTGCCTGTTGCTCGGCGTGGGTATCGGCCCGCTGGGCATGGACCTGCTGCATCTGGACATCAAGGCCTCGGCCAGTTGGATGGAGCACCTGACAGAAGTCGCGGTGCTGTTTTCGCTGTTCGTCAGCGGGCTGAAACTGCGCCTGCCCCTCAAGCACCGAACCTGGCGCATTGCGTTTGGCATGGCCGGGCCGGTGATGCTCTTGACCATCCTCGGGACGTGCCTGGTGCTGCATTGGCTGCTGGGGTTGTCGTGGGGGGTTTCACTGCTGGTGGGGGCGATTCTTGCGCCCACCGACCCGGTGCTCGCGGGCCTGGTGCAGGTCAATAACGCGCAGGATTATGACGCGCTGCGCTTCGGTCTTTCCGGTGAGGCAGGCTTGAACGACGGCACGGCCTTCCCGTTCGTGATCTTTGCGCTGTTTTTCATGCAGCACGGCGGGTTCGACGGTGACTGGCTGGGCGGCTGGGTGCTGAAAAACCTGCTCTGGGCCGTACCTGCCGGGTTGCTCGTGGGCTACTGGATGGGGCGTGGCATCGGTCGCGTCACCCTGAAGATGCGTATCACCAATGCCGACAGCACCCTGTCACCGAATGACTACCTGACGCTGGCGCTGATCGCCCTCGCCTATGTGGTGGCCGAAGCCATCGGCGGCTACGGCTTCCTGTCGGTATTTGCCGCCGGCCTGGGGCTGCGCCAG
This sequence comes from Pseudomonas sp. G5001, assembly GCF_013385475.1. Classification (NCBI taxonomy): domain Bacteria; kingdom Pseudomonadati; phylum Pseudomonadota; class Gammaproteobacteria; order Pseudomonadales; family Pseudomonadaceae; genus Pseudomonas; species Pseudomonas sp. G5001. The sequence goes on along the minus strand of NZ_JACAPZ010000046.1, from coordinate 82,947 downwards.
GCCGAGTTCAAGTCCACCGGCAACTCACAAACCCCGGCGGAACATCTGGCACAGCCGGTGGTTGGCCACATGGAAGTTGAGCCGGAGCATGCGTTGCATGGCGATGTCGGGCAACTGCAGGACACGCAAATCGCCGCCGGGGTGATGATGGGCGACATGCTCGCCTTTGGTGGGCTGGTGGAGCGTTCGATGGAAGTGTTCCTGGTGACCTTGCTGGGCGTGGTGCTGGTCAGCCATTGGGACTGGCGGGCGCTGGCGGTGGGGGCGGTGCTGTTTTGCGTGATTCGCCCCCTCAGCGTGCTGTCGATACCCTGGGGCAGCTTGCTGAATCGCCATCAGCGCGGGCTGGTGGGCTGGTTCGGGATTCGCGGGATCGGCAGCATCTACTACCTGTTCTATGCCATCAACCACGGGCTGGTGGGCACCAGCAGTGCGGTCGCGGTGAACCTGACGCTGTCAGTCATTGCCCTGAGCATCGTCGTTCATGGTCTCAGCACGCAGCCGATGCTGGCGTGGTATGAACGACGTGCCCAGGCACAACAATGACGTCTACTCCTGGTTTTCAGTGTTGCCGACGTCAGCGGCATCATCCAGGTCGTTAAGCGGTACTTCGGCATCATCCATCAATGAACCCGGGTCTTCGTTGCCCGGGTCATTGAGTTCATCGTCTTCGTCTATTTCAACTGACATCACCGTCTCCTCTAACCGCCTTGGGTATCGATATCGGCATCGGTTTCAGGCTTGGGCTCGCGCTCGGGCTTGAAATCTGGACTGTAGTCGTTTTCCTTGGCCTTGGGGTCGCTGGCAGGCTTGGGGTCTTTCGGCGCGTCGGCCGCGGTGCCGGGGGCCGGTTCGCCGCGGTCGATGGCGGGATCGTTACGGTTGCTGGTTTGCGGGTCGTTGTCTGTGCTCATGGCTCACCTCTGTTGGAAAACGCAGACTGCGTAAAGGTAAGGTCCCGTGCGGGTCGGTGAAGTTCCAATTGCTTATGAGCCGGGATTGTCCACCTGGATGTAAAACGCGTAGGCCCCCAGCATCACCCAGAACACCATGAACAGCCAGGGCGCGCGCATCGAGAACAACAGCGACTTGCGATAGCCCTTGTGGGACGACTCCATCTCACTGAACAGTGGCGACTCATCGTAGGCCAGGCCCATCACCGGCTCGCTGCGCAGCAGTTCGCTCTGCTTGTAATGCCAGTGGTCGATGATTTCGTAGGCCGCCCGAATCCCCGGCCAGGCGTTGAGGGAACTGAGAATGCCCAGGGTCGCCAGGAACACGGGCACCACCAGGGTGAACAGCTTGCCCCATTCGGGGTTCAGGTTGCCCATGCCGGACACGAAGGCGATCACCAGGAATGACTGAGCCGTGAGGTAGGCGTCGGTGCGGTTGGCCAGGATGCTGGTTTCGTACTGGATTTCACGCCGGTAAAAGTCGAGACGGTCCTTGGGCGAACCGAAAATCTTAGCGTTGTGTTCGCTGTGGTCGGTCAGGCTCGATTCCGGGGTGTCGGGTGAGATGATTCTGGGCACATCCGTGCTCCGTGCTGGCATTTGAAGCAGTTTAGAAGAACCGGGCTGGTGCAAAGTTCAAGTAATCAGTGCACCGTTTTGAGGCGATAGGGCCGCATCGGTGGCGCGGGAGCTTGGTGCCGCTGGACCGGGACAGCGCTCCGGTGCGCAGCGGTCTGATTCCTTTTTGGGGCCGCTGCGCAGCCCAGCGGGAGCAAGCTCCCTCGCCACAAGGTGGATGGCACAGGCATTGCTTTAGTCCTTTATCTGCCCGGATACAGGAGCAATCGTTACCCCCCGACCCAGAGCCCACCCCAAAAGAAAGTAAGGACCAGGCCTGCTGGCACCATCAGCCACGGGCTCATAAAAAAATACGTTTTCTAAAGCGGCAGTGCCAAAGCGCAGTTAGTCCCGGCACTGACAAGGTAATTGGAATGGCTCGATCTTTCTTTGATGAAATGAATGACGCACAAGGCGTTTGCCGTGCGCATTATCAGGAATTCTCCCGCTGGCTGGCCAACACGCCGCCAGAACTGCTGGCCCAGCGCCGCCGTGAAGCCGACCTGCTGTTTCACCGCGCGGGGATCACCTTCACCCTGTATGGCGACGAGCAAGACACCGAGCGCCTGATCCCCTTCGATATCATCCCCCGCAGCATCCCCGCCAGTGAGTGGAGTGTCATCGAGCGTGGCTGTATCCAGCGGGTGAATGCGCTGAACATGTTCCTTGCCGACATCTACCACGACCAACGCATCATCAAGGCCGGGATCATTCCCGCCGATCAGGTGCTGGGCAACGAGGGATACCAGAAAGCCATGGTCGGCCTGGACCTGCACCGCGATATCTACTCGCACATCTCCGGGGTCGACCTGGTGCGCGATGGCGACGGCACCTACTACGTGCTCGAAGACAACCTGCGTACCCCCAGCGGCGTGAGCTACATGCTCGAAGACCGCAAGATGATGATGCGCCTGTTCCCCGAGGTGTTCGCCAAGCAACGCATCGCCCCGGTGGACCACTATCCCAACCTGCTGCTCAAGACCCTGAAAAGCTCCAGCCGCCTGGACAACCCGAATGTGGTGGTGCTGACGCCGGGCCGGTTTAACAGCGCGTTCTTCGAGCATGCATTCCTGGCCCGGGAAATGGGCGTGGAGCTGGTGGAAGGCGCCGACCTGTTCGTGCACGACCTCAAGGTGTTCATGCGTACCACCGACGGCCCCAAGGCCGTGGATGTGATCTACCGCCGCATCGACGATGCCTTCCTCGATCCGCAGGCTTTCAACCCCGATTCGATGCTCGGCGTGCCCGGCCTGGTCGCGGCGTACTGCGCGGGCAACGTAGTGCTGGCGAATGCGATAGGCACCGGCGTGGCGGACGACAAGTCGATCTACCCGTACGTGCCGGAAATGATCCGGTTCTACCTGGATGAAGAGCCGGTCCTGCAAAACGTGCCGACGTTCCAGTGCCGCAAGCCGGATGAGCTGTCCCACGTACTGGCGCACCTGCCGGAACTGGTGGTCAAGGAAACCCAGGGTTCCGGCGGCTACGGCATGCTGGTGGGCCCGGCGTCCAGCGCGGCCGAGATCGAGGACTTCCGCCAGCGTATCAAGGCCCGCCCTCACGCCTACATCGCCCAACCGACCTTGAGCCTGTCCACTTGCCCGACATTTGTCGAAAACGGCATCGCGCCGCGGCATATCGACCTGCGACCGTTCGTGCTCTCGGGCAAGGAAACCCGCCTGGTGCCCGGTGGCTTGACCCGCGTGGCGCTGCGCGAAGGCTCATTGATCGTCAACTCGTCGCAAGGCGGCGGAACCAAGGACACCTGGGTGGTGGAGGGCTGAGTATGCTGAGTAGAACCGCCGCAGATCTGTATTGGATGTCCCGTTACCTGGAGCGTGCCGAGAACCTGGCGCGCATGCTGGAAGTCAGTTATTCGCTGTCGTTGATGCCCCAGGCCGGGCGCAGTGACGGGCTGGACGAGTTGGCCATGTCGCTGCTCAGCAGCGGCACCCTGGACAGTTACCTTGAGCGCCATCAGCAACTGGACGCCGAGCGCATGCTGCACTTCTTCGCCCTCGACGAGGAAAACCCCGCCAGTATCTACAATTGCCTGCGGGCTGCACGGGGTAATGCCCATGCGGTACGGGGGCGGATCACGGCTGATATGTGGGAAAACCTCAACGCCACTTGGCTGGAGATGCGCAGTATTGCGGCCGGCGGGTTGGCGCGGCATGGCATCAGCCACTTTTGTGACTGGGTGAAGCAGCGCTCGCACCTGTTTCGTGGGGCGACGTCCGGGACGATCATGCGTAACGATGCGTATCGGTTTATTCGGCTGGGGACGTTTGTCGAGCGGGCGGATAACACGTTGCGGTTGCTGGACGCGCGGTATGAAATGTTTGGGGAAGAGTCCGAGGAAGTCAGCGACCTTTCGGCACGCGGGTATTACCAGTGGAGCGCGTTGTTGCGGGCGCTGTCGTCGTTTGAGGCGTATACCGAGCTGTACCCGAATGCGCTGAATGCGCGGTCGGTGTCGGAGTTGTTGCTGTTGCGCAGTGATGTGCCGCGCTCGTTGCATGCGTGTATCGAGGAGTTGAGCCATATCCTGGCGGACCTGCCGGGGAGTTATGGGCGTACGGCCCAGCGTTTGGCGGCGGAGTTTGAGGCGCGGCTGAGGTATACGGGGATTGATGAGATTCTGGAGGATGGGCTGCATAGCCGGTTGACGGATTTTATCGACACCGTGCGGGAGTTGGCGCGGGCGATTCATAGCTCCTACCTTGAAGTCGTCTGATAATCGTTCCCACGCTGATCGTTCCCACGCTCCGCGTGGGAATGAATCCGGTGACGCTCCGCGTCACGACTTCAAGAGCGGACGCAGAGCGCCCTGGCGGCGTTCCCACGCAGAGCGTGGGAACGATCGTCGATCGTCGAGAGTGGGAACGATCATAGGTCTACTGGTTTTTCACCAGTACCGGTTCTGCGCGGTACTGCTCAGGGAACAATTTTTTCAGCTGGGCCACCTTTGGCAGGTCGTTGATCACGATGTAGGGGTACGACGGGTTTTCGGTCAGGAAGTCCTGGTGATAGGACTCCGCCGGGTAGAAGGCTTTGCCCATCTCGATCTTGGTCACGATCGGCTTGTCGAAGGCTTTCGCGGCGTCGAGCTGGGCGATGTAGGCCTGGGCGACTTTTTGCTGTTCGGCGTTCTGGGCAAAGATCGCCGAGCGGTACTGGGTGCCGCTGTCCGGGCCCTGGCGGTTGAGTTCCGTGGGGTTGTGGGCGACCGAGAAGTAGATCTGCAGCAGCTTGCCGTAGCTGACCTTGCTCGGGTCGTAGGTCACGGCGACGGACTCGGCGTGGCCGGTGTCGCCGCCGCTGACGCTTTCGTACTGCGCGGTGCTCGCCGCGCCGCCGTCATAGCCGGAGACGGCGTTTTTCACCCCTTGTACATGCTGGAACACACCCTGCACGCCCCAGAAGCAGCCGCCGGCGAAGACCGCGGTTTGCAGGTTGTTCGCGTCTGCCGGCAGGTCCATGGCCGGCGGCGCGATGGCCACGGCGTCGTCGGACGGGCCGAAGGAGAACGCCGAGCTGTGGCCGACAAAGGCGGCGAACGCCAGGGCCGGTAAGTACTTAAGCAGTTTCATCTCAGTCACTCCGAAACATCAGGATAAATGCGGTCAACTGTGGGAGCTGGCTTGCCTGCGATTGAGGTGGTGAATTCAACATCGCTATCGCAGGCAAGCCAGCTCCTACATGATCGGGTTAACCATGCCAAATTTCGCTATGGGTTAGCCGAAGGTGAAGGCATAGGCCGCCACTTGCGGGTCCAGGAACTCGATGGTGAAGGTCCGGTCCTTTACCGCGCCCGGCTGGCGCACCAGTTGATACAGGCGTTGTTCGGTCACGGTGCCGCTGCCATCCGGTGCGACGTCGGTGCCGTGGGCATCCCCCGGCGCCTGGCCGTCGATGCTGACCTTGAAGCGCACCGGCTTGCCGTCGGCGCCCGGGCCCAGCACCAGGTGCAGGTCACGGGCGTGGAAGCGGTAGACGATCTTGCCGTTGGCCGCTGCGAGGGTGGCTTGCTGGCCGCCGACGTTCCATGGGCCCTCCAGGGTCCAGTTGTTCAAGGCCAGGTTGCCGGCTGCCGGGTAGTTCACCACCTTGTCGGTGCCCAGGGTGCCGGTGGTCACGAAGTTCTCGGCGCGCTGGAAGCCCAGGTAGGTTTCCGGCGACTGCACTTCGTTCATGTCCGGTGCGGCCTGGATGCCCTTGGCATCGGCTTCGATCAAGCCGCCCGCCACCTTGGTAGCGCCCGCCTCACGCAGCAGTTGCTGGATCACTCGTTCGGACTCGGCGTAGTCACCCTCGCCAAAATGGTGATAGCGGATCTGGCCCTTGGCATCGGCAAAGTAATGCGCCGGCCAGTACTGGTTGTTGAAGGCGCGCCAGATCTTGTAGTTGTTGTCGATGGCCACCGGGTAAGTGATGCCCAGGTCCTTCATGGCCTTGGTGACGTTGTTCACGTCGCGTTCGAAGGCGAATTCCGGAGCGTGCACACCGATCACCACCAGGCCCTGGTCGCGGTATTTCTCGGCCCAGGCCTTGACGTACGGCAAGGTGCGCAGGCAGTTGATGCAGGAGTAGGTCCAGAAATCCACCAGCACCACCTTGCCTTTCAACGCCTCGGCAGTCAGTGGCTCGGAGTTGAGCCATTGCACGGCACCGTCCAGCGGCGGCAACTGGCCTTCCACTGGCAGCGTGTCACTGTGGTTGGCGGCCATCATCGCGCCGCCGGCCATCATCGCCCCGCTCTTCTGTTCAGGCTTGGCGCTGAGTTTTTCCACCAGGCTTTGTTCCAGGCCACCGGTTGACGCCGTCGACAGGCGCGCCAGGATGCCGGTGTCCAGGCCCAGGGCGATGGCCGCCACACCGGCCAACATCAGGGCGCCGAGCCCACGACGCAGCCATTCACCAGCGCCCAGCGAACGCTTCATGAAACCGAAGACTTTACCGCCGACCAGCAGCGCCAAGGCCAGGGAGGTGGCAGCCCCTGCCGCGTAGGCCAGCAAGAGCAAGGTAGTGCCGATACTGGCGCCCTGCAGCGCGGCGCCCGTCAGCACCAGCCCGAGGATGGGCCCGGCGCACGGCGCCCACAGCAGCCCGGTGGCCACGCCGATCAGGAACGATGCGCCCGGACGCGGCCGCGAATCGGCCCCGGCGGCTTCCGACAGGCGACTGCCCGCGGCCACCAGCGGCCGGGTCAGGCGCTCGGACAGGCTTGGCAGCAGCAGCGTCAGCCCGAATAGCGCAACAAACAGCAACGCGAGCCAGCGACCGTACTGATTGACTTGCACCACCCAGCCGCCGCCCACCGCCGCGAGCGAGGCGACCAGGGCGAAGGTCATCGCCATCCCCAGCAGCAGCGGCAAGCCACTGCGCAAAAACGGCTGCCCGGTGCGAGCGAAGACAAAAGGCAGAACCGGCAGGATGCAGGGACTGACAATCGTCAGCACGCCGCCCAGATATGCGAGAACCAAAAGCCACATAGGGTAGACCCTTATAGGAAGACATTGAATTAAGTCGCGGTGAACGTCATGGCTGCGCCGTTCATGCAGTAGCGCAGGCCGGTGGGTGCCGGGCCGTCATCGAACACGTGGCCCTGATGACCGCCGCAGCGGCGGCAGTGGATTTCCTTGCGTACCACGCCGAAGGAGGTGTCGACGTGGCTGGCCACGGCGTTTTCCAGGGGTTGCCAGAAGCTGGGCCAGCCGGTGTGGCTTTCGAATTTGGTGGCTGAGGCGTACAGGGGCAAAGCGCAACCGGCGCAGGCGAAGGTGCCGTTGCGGTGTTCACTGTTAAGGGCGCTGCTGTAGGGGCGTTCGGTGCCCTCCTCCCGCAGGATCGCGTACTGCTCGGCGGTCAACAGGGTGCGCCATTCGGCGTCGGTGTGGCTGACTTCGAAATTTTCGGCGGCTTCGGCTTCGGCGATCAGGGCGGGGCCGGCGTTGATTTTTTGCAGCAGGCCACCGGCGATTACTGCGAGGCCGAGGCCGCCGCCGGCGAGCAGGATCTGTCGACGTGAATACATGAGTTGCTCCTCACACAAGTGCGGATGGCTGGCGAAGCCCCTATGGCTGACAAACAAACTGTGGCGAGGGAGCTTGCTCCCGCTGGAGTGCGCAGCGCTCCCGGCTTTTTTGGGGCCGCTGCGCGACCCAGCGGGAGCAAGCTCCCTCGCCACAATGAGGGGGGCGTACTTTGGCCGTTGCGATGAGTAAGGTTAGGCCCGGGGTGGTCGCGGAATCCTCACGCAGAGTTAAACAATTCGTGATAACTACACTGTTGCAAAAGCCGCACAATGCGCGAATCAAGAAGACAGGTTTTTATCAATGGATCAGCCCAAACGTGTCCTGGTGGTCGAGGACGATGCCCATATTGCCGATTTGATCTGCCTGCACCTGCGGGACGAGCAGTTCGAGGTGGTTCACAGTGCCGATGGTGACGAAGGCCTGCGCCTGCTGGAGCAAGGCGGCTGGGATGCGTTGATCCTGGACCTGATGCTGCCCGGCGTCGACGGCCTGGAGATCTGCCGGCGGGCCCGGGCGATGACGCGCTACACGCCGATCATTATCACCAGTGCCCGCTCCAGCGAGTTGCATCGCATCCTCGGCCTGGAACTGGGGGCGGATGACTACCTGGCCAAGCCGTTTTCCATGCCGGAGCTGGTGGCGCGGGTCAAGGCGCTGCTGCGCCGGGTCGACGCCATGGCGCGCAACTTGAAGATGGACGCCGGCAGCCTCGACCTCGGCCAGTTGTTCATCAACCCGCTGACCCGTGACGCCACCCTGCAAGGCCAGCGGCTGGACCTCACGCCCCGGGAATTCGACCTGCTGTACTTTTTCGCCCGCCAACCGGGCAAGGTATTCTCGCGCATGGACCTGCTCAACGCCGTGTGGGGCTACAGTCACGAAGGTTACGAACACACCGTCAATACCCATATCAACCGCCTGCGGGCCAAGGTCGAGGCCGATCCGGCCAACCCGGCGCGCATCCTCACGGTGTGGGGCCGTGGCTACAAGTTTGCCGAGCAATCGGCATGAGGCTGACCCTTACCCAGCGCCTGTCCCTGGTGTTCGCGCTGTTGCTGCTGATTTGCAGCGGCACGTCGGCCTGGCTGCAAGTGCGCTCCAACCACATGCATGAACTGGAAGTGGTGCAAGGCCTGTCCCGCGACCTCGCCGCGCACATCGCCCGGGATACGCAGTTGATGGACGCCGACGGTCTCAAGCCGGACGCGGTGCGCAACCTGTTCAGCCAGTTGATGCTGGTAAACCCGAGTGTCGAGGTGTACCTGCTGGACATTAACGGGCGCGTGGTCGGCAACGCTGCGCCCAGCGGCCACCTGCGCCGCGACCAGGTCAACCTGGAACCGGTGCGCCGTTTCCTCAGCGGCGCGATGCTGCCGATCCTCGGCGACGACCCGCGCAGCGTCGACGGCCTCAAGGTGTTCAGCGCCGCGCCGCTGCGGGTCAACGGCCAGCAGGCCGGCTACCTGTATGTAGTGCTGCTGGGCGAAGCCCATGATGTGTTCGACGCCCGGGATGCCACCGGCATGGCACTGAACATCGCCCTGTGGTCCATCGCCCTGGTGGCATTGTTGTGCTTGCTCGCGGGTTTGACCGCGTTCGCCTGGATCACCCGGCCCTTGCGGCAACTGACCGAGAAGGTCGGCCAGTTCGATATCAACGGCGCACCGAAAGTCCCGCAGGCCGTGGCGCCCGAGGTTGCCAGCCAGGATGAAATAGCCGTGCTCGACCACGCCTTCGTGCAGATGGAGAACCGCCTGGGTGAACAGTGGCGCGCCATCACCCACCAAGAGCAGGAACGCCGGGAGATGGTCGCGAATATTTCCCATGACCTGCGCACACCGCTGGCCTCCTTGCATGGCTACCTGGAAACCCTGTCCCTGAAAGACGCCAGCCTGACCCCGCAGGAACGCCGGCGTTACCTGGGCATCGCCCTCGACCAGAGCCGCAAGGTCGGCGGGCTGGCCCAGTCGCTGCTGGAACTGGTACGCCTGGAACACGGGTTTGTGCAGCCGGTCATCGAAGGCTTTTCGTTACCCGACCTGGTGCAGGACATTTTCCAGAAGTTTGAACTGACCGCGGAAGCCCGGGCGATCACCCTCACCGCCAGCCTGCCACCGGTGGTGCCAACCGTATTGGCCGACCTGGGCCTGATCGAACGGGTACTCACCAACCTGCTGGATAACGCCCTGCGCCATACCCCGCCCAATGGCGAAGTTGAAGTGACCCTGGCCCCCAAGTCCGGTTTTGTTGAAGTCACGGTGAGCGACAGCGGCCCCGGGATTTCGGCGGATCTGCGCGAAGGTCTGTTCCTGCGCGCCTTCACCATTGGTGGGGCTCGACGCGATGGCGGCCTGGGCTTGCGCATCGTGCACCGGATCCTGCAACTGCACGGTCAGGAAATCCGCCTGATCGATGTGCCAGGACGCGGCGCGACGTTCACGTTCGCCCTAGAAACCCGAGCAGCAGTTCGTTGACCTTGGGCCCCTGCTCGTTCTGAATCCAGTGGCCGCAGTTGGGCAGGACGCTTTGTTGCAGGTTCGGCACGACGTCGGGCATGCGCTTGAGGGTGTGGGCTTCGAACACGCCGACCGGGTCGCGGTCACCGATCAGGAACAGCGTCGGCTGCAGCACCTGCCTGCCGGCGAGGAACTCGGTGCGCTGCCAGTTGCGTTCGAAGTTGCGGTACCAGTTCAACGGGCCGCGAAAGCCGTCATTGGCGAAGGTCTGAACATACACGTCGAGGTCCTGCTGGCTGCACCAGGCCGGGAGCGTACCGGGCAGCGGCACACCTTCCAGCAGCTTCGCGCTGGCGGGTTTCTTCTGCAGGAAAACGTCCTGGTCCTGCATGAACAGCCGTAATGTCCGCTCGATATCGGCATCCAGTTCCTTTTCAGCCACGCCCGGGGCCTGGAAGTACAGGATGTAATTGAAGCGATCGGCGTACAGCTCGCGCATGATCTCGATCACCGGCCTGCGGGAGCGTCCGGCGAACGGTACCGACATCGTCACCAACTGGCTGACGCGCTCTGGCTCGAGCAACGCCAGGTGCCAGGCCACCACGGCGCCCCAGTCATGGCCAATCATGACGACCCGGCGATGCCCGAACAGGTCCATGGCGCCCTGGATATCGGCGCACAGGGTCAGCAGGTCATAGTCGGCCACTTCCGGCGGCGCGCTGGATTGTCCATAGCCGCGCATTTCCGGGACAAACACCCGATAACCCTGGGCCACCAGCGCCGGAATCTGCTCGCGCCAGGAGTGCCAGCACTCGGGAAACCCATGCAGCAACCACACCGGCGGGCCGCTCTCGGGGCCGGCGATGTGCACGTTCAACTCAATGCCGTTGACCTTGACCTTCTGCTGCTGGGTTTCACTCATCACTGGGTTCCTTGTGTGGGGTTCGCTCGCGGTATTCCCGGGGAGAACAAGCCATCACGCGCTTGAAAGCATTGCTGAAAGCGCTGTCTGACTGATAACCCAGGGACTGGCCGATCGTGGACACGCTGTTGTCGCTGGCTTTCAAGGCCTGTACCGCCAGGTGCATACGCCAGCGGGTCAGGTATTCCTGCGGTGCCAGCCCTACCCGTTGCTTGAAGTGCAAGGCGAAGGTGGAGCGGGATTGACTCGCCACGCCGGCCATTTCACTCAATGTCCAGCGCCGGGCGGGCGCTGCGTGAATTTCCCGCAGCACCGGGGCCAGCCTTGGATCCGTCAAGGCTCCCAGCCAGCCGGTGGTATGGGTGCCCATGGAAGATTGATAGAGCCGCAGGATTTGCACCAGCATCATTTGCGCCAAATGCTCGGTCATCAGCGCCGCTCCCTGCAACGGGCTGGCGTATTCCCGGGCCAGGCGATCCAGGCACCAACGCAACACGGCGGCCTGTTCGGAGTTGGCACTCACCCGCAACACCGGCGGCAGGCTATCCAGCAACAGTCGGGCGTCGTCCCCGTAGATAAAGCGCCCGGCGATCAAAAACAGATCCACCGTGTCCCCCAACGTGGCGATGCCGCCCACCGCGTCGGCATACACCTCACGTGCATCGAGTCCTTCAGGGCACAGATTGCTGGACAGCCTCCACGGGCGTGCCTGGGTCAACAGGAAACAATCTCCCTCATACAAGCGTATCGGTACTGCCAGCCCTTCCACTTCCAGCCAGCAACTACCCTCCACCACCGCGTTGAACTTGATGCCATCCGGCGCCGCAAAGTCAATGGCCCAGGTGCCCCCAGCCTTCAGGCCGGCGAAGGTCGAGCGATGGCTTTTTAACAGTGCCAGCACATCGGAAAGGGTATCCATAAAAGCTCCGGACGATCGCGACAGAAACACGGACTCTAGGGCATTCCGCGTCCGGGCTCCAGCGAGAGACTCTAGGCCTCCCATAAGGAGATCTTTCATGGCTGACAAACAAACCCCAATTGGCAGCGGCTTCGATGCCGGCACTACCGCCCAGCAAGCCTTGGCGGGCAGCGATTTGCGAGGCAAGACGGTGATTGTCACCGGTGGCTACTCTGGCATTGGCCTGGAAACGGTTCGCGTGTTGGTCGACGCGGGTGCGCAGGTGATCGTTCCCGCGCGGGATCCTGAAAAGGCCGAACGCAACCTCTCGGGCATCATCGGTGTTGAACACGCCAGCCTGGATTTACTCGACCCGATTTCCATCGACCGTTTTGCCGAAAACTTCCTCGCCAGCGACCGGGCATTGAACCTTCTGATCAATAGCGCCGGAATCATGGCCACACCACTGCAACGGGATACGCGAGGTTTCGAAGCGCAGTTCGCCACCAACCACCTGGGCCACTTCCAGCTAACCGCGCGGTTGTGGCCGGCGCTGCGTGAGGCTAATGGCGCACGAGTGGTTTCGGTATCATCCCTCGGCCATCGTCTCAGCCCTGTGCATTTCGATGACCCGCAATTTGAACACCGCCCCTATGACAAGTGGCTCGCCTACGGCCAATCAAAAACCGCCAACGCACTGTTCGCGGTAGCACTGGACCGACGAGGTAAAGCGGAGGGTGTGCGCGCATTTTCCGTGCACCCGGGGGAAATCCTCACCGACCTGATCCGCTACCTGGACAAGGACGACCTGGCATTCGTCGGCGCACTGGATGAGCACGGCAATATCCGCAGCGCCAGTCACTACAAGAGCCCCGAGCAAGGCGCCGCGACCTCGGTGTGGTGCGCTGTCAGCCCGCAGCTGGAGGGCATGGGCGGACTCTACTGCGAAGATTGCGATGTGGCCGCTTGGTCGCAGGATGACACCAGCCGTAACGGCGTATGGCCCTGGGCTGTCGACCCGGAGCAGGCCGAACGCTTATGGGCAGTGAGTCAGCAGTTGTGCAATGTCACGTTGTAGTCCGGGACCCCAGCGTTCATATTTGGCAGTCATGCACTGCCAATGAGCGACCTGAACCATGCAGCCTCCTGCCAGATACCTCGTGCCCCTTGCCGCCTCCCTTTGCGCCACCCTCGCCTGCGCCGACAGCCACGACCCACTGCTCGCCAAGCGCGTGGATGCGGTGGTCGACAGCGCCATTGCCGACAATCGCCTGGTGGGCACCGTGGTGCTGGTGCTGCGGGACGGGCAGCTGGTTTATCACCGTGCTGCCGGCTTGGCGGACCGCGAAGACGGGCGCCCGATGACAGAGGACACGATCTTTCGCCTGGCATCGGTGACCAAACCGCTGGTATCCGCCGCCGCGATGCACCTGGTGGAACAAGGTCGCTTGGGCCTGGACGATCCGGTCAGCCGCTGGCTGCCCGACTTCAATCCCAAGCTGGCGGATGGCACCATCCCGGTGATCACCGTCAGCCAGTTGCTTAACCACACAGCCGGCCTGAGCTATGGATTTCTGGAAAGCCCGCACGGACCCTACCGCACCGCCGGGGTTTCCGATGGTTTGGGCGAGCCGGAAATCAGCTTTGCCGAGAACCTGAAGCGCATCGCCAGCGTGCCCTTGAGTTACCCGCCGGGTACCCGCTGGCAGTATTCGATGGCCACCGATGTGCTGGGTGCGGTGCTGGAAAAGGCGTCCGGCCAGAGCCTGCCGGCATTGCTCCGCGACTCGGTGACCGAACCACTGGGGCTAAGCGATACCGGGTTTTCCGTGACGGATATAAAACGCCTGTCCGCCGCCTATCAGGATGGCTCGCCACAGCCGTTGCGCATGGTCGACAAGGCCACGATCACCTCGGGCAACAGCACCGCGCTGTTTGATGTGCGGCGGATTCTCGATCCCCAGTCCTACCCTTCCGGCGGCGCAGGCATGGCCGGGACGGCAGGTGATATTGCGCGGTTCCTGGAAACCATTCGCCGGGGCGGCGCTCCGATCCTGTCGGCACACAGCGTGCAGTTGATGGTCACCGATTCGGTCGGCGCCAAGGCGCAAACCCAGGACCCGGGCTGGGGGTTCGGTTATGGCTGGGCGGTGCTGGATGACCCGGCGTTGACAGGCACACCGCAATCCCGGGGCACCTTTGAATGGGGCGGCGCCTACGGTCACAGCTGGTTTGTCGACCCGCAGCAGAAGCTTACGGTGGTGGCACTGACCAATACGGCTTACGAAGGCATGTCCGGCCAGTTCACCCACCAGTTGCGGGATGCGGTGTATCCGCCGCAGTGATCGACCACCAGCGCGGTAATAACTGCCGCACCCGCGCTTCGCCAAACCGGTCATCAATCAGCATTACCACCCCTCGGTCCTGCTGGCTGCGGATCACCCGGCCCGCGGCTTGCACCACCTTCTGGATGCCCGGATAAAGGTAGGTGTAGTCATAACCGGCGCCGAAAATCGCGCCCATCCGCAGCTTGAGCTGCTCGTTCACCGGGTTGAGTTGCGCCAGACCCAGGGTGGCGATAAACGCGCCGATCAGCCGGGTGCCCGGCAGGTCGATGCCTTCGCCGAATGCGCCGCCAAGCACGGCAAACCCGATGCCCTGACTGTGCTGGGTGAACTGGTCGAGAAATGCCTGGCGTTCAGCCTCGGCCATGCCCCGTGACTGCTGCCACAGCGGGATGCGCGGGTGCCGTTCGGCGAGCAATTGCGCCACTTGCTGCAGATAATCAAAACTGCTGAAAAACGCCAGGTAGTTGCCCGGCGCCTGGGCAAACTGCGCTGCAATCAGCTCGACGATGGGCTCCAGGGACGCCTGGCGATGCACAAACCGGGTGGAGATCCGGTCGACGATATGCACCCGCAGCTGCTCGGCCTTGAACGGTGATTCCACATCCACCCAGGCCGTGTCGGGCGGCATTCCCAGCAAGTCCGCGTAGTAGTGCCGTGGGCTCAGGGTTGCGGAAAACAGCACGCTGCTGCGGGCCGCCGTCAGCCGGGGCCGAATGAATTCGGCGGGCACCACGTTGCGCAGGCACAGGTTCGATGAACTGCGCTTGCCGCTGAGTTCGCGTTTGCTGATGTCGAAAATGAAGTGTTCGTTGAACAGCTCGGCGACCTTGGCAAACTGCAAGGCCTCGAAGTAGAAGGCTTGCAGTTCGCCATTGAGTGCTTCGGGATGGTCGTTGAAATATTCACCCATGGCGCTGGTGCACAGGCTCAGCGCCTGCAGCAGTTTGTCGGGTTTCTGGGCGTAGGCCTGATAAGGCGCCACTTGCTCCTTGTGCAGGGCATTCCACTCACGGTTCAGGCGCTGGAGCGGCTTTTTCAGCCGCTCGGGTGCGATCTCGCGCAGGGTCTTGAGCGTGTACTGGTCGAGGGCCGCGCTGTACATCGAGCGGCCACGCTCCACCAGGTTGTGGGCTTCGTCCACCAGCACCGCGACGCGCCACTGGTTGAGCTGGGCCAGGCCGAACAGCATGGCGCCGAAGTCGAAGTAATAGTTGTAGTCGGCGACCACCACGTCGGCCCAGCGTGCCATTTCCTGGCTCAGGTAATAGGGGCAGACGTCATGGGCCAAGGCGACTTCCCGCAGGTTGCGCTGGTCCAGCAGGCGCACGCGGGAAGCAGCTTCGCGGGCCGTCGGCAAGCGGTCATAGAACCCCTTCGCCAGTGGGCAGGAGTCGCCATGGCAGGCTTTGTCCAGGTGTTCGCAGGCCTTGTCCCGCGCCACCAGCTCCAGCACCCGCAATGGCAGATCGGGGCTGCTGTCATACAGCACTTGCGCCGCATCCAGCGCGAGTTTGCGGCCCGGGGTCTTGGCGGTCAGGAAGAACACCTTGTCCAGCTGTTGCGGCGCCATGGCCTTGAGCATCGGGAAAATCGTGCCGACGGTCTTGCCAATCCCGGTAGGCGCCTGGGCCATCAGGCAGCGGCCGGTGCTGACCGCCTTGTAGACCGTTTCCGCCAGGGCGCGCTGGCCCGGGCGAAACGCCGCATGGGGAAAGCCCAGGGCAACCGCTGCGGCATTGCGGGCTTCGCGCTGGTGCATTTCCTGTTCGGCCCAGCCGAGGAACAGGGCGCATTGCTGCACGAAGAATGCCTGCAGGTCGTCAGCCTGAAACCGTTGGCTGAGCAGCGTCTCGTGCTCGCCAACAATGTCGAAGTACACCAGCGCCAGGACAATCTCCGACAACCCGAGCTTCTGGCACATCAACCAGCCGTAGACCTTGACCTGTGCCCAGTGCAGTTGCCGGTGGTTGGCCGGTTGTTTGTCCAGGTCGCCGCGATAGGTTTTCACCTCTTCCAGCTGGTTGCGGTCCGGGTCGTAGCCATCCGCCCTGCCCCGGACTTTCAACTGCTGGTATTCGCCCTCCAGCGCGACTTCATTCTGGTAATGGGCGCTGCGCCGCGAGGCCACCGTGCGGTGGCCGACAATCCCTTCCTGGGCACTGGGAGACGGGGTAAAACGCAGGTCGAGGTCGCCGACCTTGGCGGTGAATTCACATAATGCACGCACCGCGACGCTGTAGCTCAAGCGGCCTGCCCCGCCCAGCGCACATAACACACAGTGACGGGCATCTGGTGTTCGCCGCAGAACTCCAGCCAGCGCAACTGGTTGTCCTGCAGGCGATCACCGGGGCCTTTGACTTCGATCATGCGGTAGGTTTTTTCTTCGGGCCAGAACTGGATCAGGTCGGGCATGCCGGCGCGGTTGGCGCGGATATCCAGCAGCAGGCGTTCGAACCAGTGGCGCAGGTGCGCCGCTGGCAGGCAGTCGAGGGCCTGATCGAGCAGTTCTTCGCTGAGCACGTTCCAGAACACGAAGGGTGACTGGATGCCCCATTTGTCTACATAACGCTGGCGAATGGTGTGCTTGTAGCGCCCATCGTCCAGTTGGCCCAGGCACTCGGCGAACAGCTCGGCGCGCCGCAGATGAAAATCCTCGCTGTGCAGGTCTACCGGCCCGCGCTGGAACGGGTGGAAAAACGACCCCGGCAACGGCGCGAAAATCGCCGGCCAGCACAGCAGGCCAAACAGCGAATTGATCAGGCTGTTCTCGACGTAATGCACGGGTGCACCATGGTCGCTGAGGTGCGCCTGTACGCAATACTCCACCGACATCATCGGTTCCGGGGCCGGCAGTTCGAGGTCCAGGCGCACGATCTCGCGGGGTTTTGCCCTGGGCAGCGCCGGCTCGCCGAGCTTGCGTCGCAGCCTGGGTATCACGCGCAGCAAGTGCTGCTGTTCGGCAGCGCTTTCCGGGGCCTGTTGCGCCTCACGGGCCAGCCCCATCGCCTGGGCAAAATCCTCCTGGCGCTCCAGCACCCGGATCAGCCGCGCCCGTGCGCCGGGATAGGTGCAGCCCCGGTAGATAGCTTCCGCCAGGGCCAACTCGGCGCTGCGCTCACAATACTGGCCCACCTGGAACAACAACTTGGCCCGACGTTTCTCCAGCCAGGGGTTGTCGGTGTGCAAGGTAGCGATTTGTTCCAGCACGCCATCGAGTGCCTCGCCCGCTTCAAAGGCCTGCTGGCACTGATGCAGGAACAGGAAGCCGTGCACATCGTCACGGCTGCGCAAACCGCGGGATTCGGCGCAGAATTCGACTTTCTCGTAGGTAAAGATCCCCAGGTCCGCCAGCACAAATTCTGACCAGTCCTGATAGAGATTACCGAAGAACATCAGACGCAGGCGGTCGCACAGTTCCATCACGGTGAGGCTGTAAAGCTGATCGGCCAGGTCCGGGCACCAGTGCTGGAAGTGACGCAGTTCACAAAACTGCGTTGACAGCGTTTCCAGCCAGTCAGCCTTCCTGGCCTTGGGTTGCTCGATCCAGGGTTTGAACGCCGCCAGGATTTCCGCTTTCTGCAACAGGCCGAACAACTCGGCGAACGACAACAGGCATTGATCCGTCACCCAACCCTGTTCCAGCAAAGGCACAACCGCCTCGTGTACCGCGCCGATCTCGACATAGTTGAGCTTGCCCGCCCGGAAATGCGCGCCCTTGCGCATCACCATGCGTACCAGTAACGCCTGGGAAGCCTGCGGCAAGCTGTCAAATTGCTGAATGAAATGCTCTTCGTCCGGGGCCAGCAAATCGGCATAACGCTGCCCCAGCCAGGCGAGCACTTGGCGGAAGTTATGCAGGTAATAGAGCGGATCTTCTAGGGGATTGGACATGTCAGGCACTGGATCAACCACTGTTTATGCATACAGAGTGCCGTCCCTGACCGACTGTTGCAATCAGTAATAGATCAAAGGCACACGCAACTTTTTGCGTAATAATGATCAGATGGCTGTCAGCCACATTAAATGAGTCTCCCCCGACCGCTCAGGTGCGGGGTTTTCGAAGGATCAGGGTAAGGGTTATGAGCATGAAGAATTTGGGTCTGGCGGTGGGTATGTTCACGTTGCTGGTATTGGCCGGTTGCTCCACGCAGACGGTGGTGACGTTGCAGAACGGCACTCAATACCTGACCAAGGACGTGCCCAACGCGAAAACGGCCGATGGCTTCTACGAATTCACCGACATCGCCGGCAAGCATATTCGCGTCAAGGCCGATGACGTCGCGACCGTGATGAAGGAGAAATAAAAAGTGGGAGCCCGTCGGCTCCCACTTTTCTTTGCCATGATCGTTCCCACGTTCTACGTGGGAATGCATCCCGTGACGCTCCGCGTCACCACTGCGCAAGACATGAACCGTGGGTTGGCCGTTGGACGCAGAGCGTCCGGGGCGGCGTTCCCACGCAGAGCGTGGGAACGATCAATCTGTGGCGCTACTTAGCTGATGGAAATTCCATCGCCCCAAACCCCGGCGAGCCCAACGCCAACGAGCGTCACCGAGTCCGCGCCAAAGCTCAGCACGGTATCGCCCCCCACCACCTTGGCGTGGTCACGCCAGTCCGCACTGCCCTCCACGTCCCGGAACACCAGCTTGTCGGTCGGCTGATAACCAATCACCCGGTCCTGCCCAAACTGCCCGCCGAACAGAAAGGTGTTATGCCCGCTGTTGTCGCGGATAGTGTCATTGCCCTTGCCGCCCTCGATGAAATCCACGCCCTTGCTACCCTGGATCAAGTCATCGCCATCACTGCCGATGATGAACGTGTTGCCCTTGTGCGGCTCGGCATTGCGGTTGAGGTCCTGCACCCAGGTATTGGCCCGGGCCGGGTCCGACAGGTTGGCCACGATAATCGTCGAGTCCCGGCTGGTCAGGTCGTAGAACTGCGAGTCCAGGACCCGCGTCATGCCATCCCCATACCCGGTGGGCAAATGAGAAAGCCAGGTGGGAACATTGACGATGGAAAACGGCAGGACATTCCACAGCGTCGACGCGTAGTGATCGTTGAAGCTGACGATATTGTCCGTGGTCGACTCATGGGGCTTGTCGTGCACGCCCAGTGAGGAGAAGTTGAACGACGAGCCGTCCAGCGCGCGAAACACCGGGTCGTTTTCATAACCGATGTTCAGCACCTTGTCGCCGGCACTCTGGGTTGGCGAGGCATAAGCCACATAGTTGGAGTCCTTGTAGAACCCCGACCATTTATTGCCGCTCAGGTCGGCCATGCTGTTGACCGCCAGGCCACCCAGGCTATGACCGCTGACCACCACGTCCTTGCCCGTCAGGCCATGACTGCCGGCATACGCCGCGACATCCTTGAGCAAGGTGCCGAAGGCTTCGCCGGCGTAGTTTTTCGCATAATCCTTGGGCCCCAGCGCCGCCAGCAGGTCGCTGACCAGATCGCCGATGGAGTCGCTGATCAAGGTTTCCCGAGGCCCCGAAGTCCCGCGAAAACCAATGCCGATTTCCAGCAGCTTGCCGTCGCCATCGTACTTGCCCAGCACTTCCACCTGCGCGGTGGTGTAGCCGGGCTTTTCACCGAAGAACGTGCCACGGGCGTCCACCTTGCCGCCGTAGCCCAGGGTACTGGCGCTGATGGGCGTCCAGCCGGCCTTGTTGACCGCCTCGAGGGCGGCTTTTTCCGAGTCGGGGTTCCAGGGAATCCCTGGAATAACCCCCTGTGAATCGGTGCTGCCCAGCAGCGCCCCCACCAGATTGGCGGGCAGCCCCAGGCCAAAACCGTTGTGCTGGTAACCCACGGCAAAGCCGTTGTCCAGGTTGTGATAGGAGTACAGCGTGATCGCCATGGCATCGGCGAACAACGCTTTGGAGCCCTCGGTGCCGAGGTTTTTATAGTCGAAAACACCCATGGTATTGCCTCTCTTTTGTTGGAATTGTCGAGAAAGCCGAATCTGCACAAATGGACGATTGGAACCGGATCAATGTGGGAGCGGGCTTGCTCGCGAAGGCGGTGTGCCAGTCGGTGGGTGGGTTGACTGATCCACCGCTTTCGCGAGCAAGCCCGCTCCCACATTTCCAACTGCGGTGTTTAGAAAGCCCAGTCCAGGCTCAAACCCACCCCATGGACTTTCTCCTTGCTGGCCAGCAGGCCGTTGTAATCCAGATTCACCTTCGCATCCTTGCTCAACGCCAGGCTGACCCGCGCCCCCACCAATGCCGCATCACGCACCATCGACGAACTCTCCACAGTGAACGAAGGGCCGCCCGAGGCAAACGCCAGGTGCCGCTCGGAATCGACGCTGCTCAGGTTGTGCTGCCAACCCAGGGTGCCGGAAAGCTCCAGTTGCTGATGGTCATTGATATTCAAGGTTTTCAGCGCTCGAGCACCCAGGGTACTCAACACCACATCGCGGCTGTCATCCCGGCCCTTCAAGGCCGCCGCATCACCCTTTTCGGTAAACCCATCGGCATCCAGATGCACGTACGCCAGGTTGGCGAACGGTTCCAGGGCCAGGGGTTGCAGGTTCAGGCGATACGCCGCTTCGGTAAACACCTGGGTACTGCGGGCATCCACCTTGGCTTTCTGCTTGCCGGCGACTTCACCGTATTGCAGCTCGCGCTTCACATCGGCGCGGTGCCAGCTGTAGGTCGCACCACCGCTCAAGCGCAAGGCACCGATTTCATGCCCGGCATACGCACCCAGGTGATAGCTGTCCACCGATGCCCGGGAATGGGTGTCGCTGCCCATGTTCAGCGATGTATCGCTGTACCCCGCCACCAGGCCTACACGGGTGTCTTCATCCAGCGCGCCGTCCACACCCGCCAGCATGCCGCCGATGGAGGTGGTGTAGCCCGCCGTATCGCTGCCGCTGTTGGTCTTGCCCCAGGCGCCCAACGCCTTGACCCAGACGTTGCCACGGCTATCGACGGTCTGGCTCGATGCGCCCATTGCCCCTTGCTGCAAACGCTCGCCCACGGCTTCGCGCAGGTAGCGGTTGTCATTCACCAACGCGGTTTCCAGCGCCGGGTAGATCTCCCCGGACAGCTGCTGGAATGCACCCTGGGCCGAGGCCGCATTCGGCGCCAGCAACAGGCTTTCGTACACGGCGTTGCCCGCGCCCAACTGCTCGGCAGCAGCGGCCACCGAACGTTGGTTCGGGGTGGCGGCCACACTGGCAAAGGTGTTGGCATTGCGCCCCACATCCAGCTGCACGCCGTTGGCGGCGTAGTTCAGGGTACCGCCGATAAACAGATAGTTGGGCAGCACCGAACCGAAGCTGCCGGTAATCCCGCCTGCAGCCTGCAGGATGTTGTACTGGCGACCGATCAGGCTTTCGGCCTGGGTCTGGGTCAGCAGCGTCGGGCTGTTTTCCAGGGCCAGGGTCACCGTGCCGCCGCTGAGGGTGGCCTTGCCACCGGCGACGATGCGATCACTGTTGGTGGCCGACAACTCCACCGCATAGGTAGAGCCCGCCGCGAAGTTCACATCCCCGGCCACGTTCAGGGTGCCGATGGAGTTGCCCGGCGCCACGGTACCGCCGCTGTTCGCTGTCAGCGAACCAATGCGCCCGGAACCACCCACTACCCCGCTGCTGCTGACGGTAACGTCGGAGGTGATCGAGCCATTGATCGCCAGCAACCCTTGGTTGACCAGGGTCGGGCCGCTGTAGGTATTGGTGCCGGTCAGTACCAGCGCGCCAATGCCCTGCTTGGTCAAGCCGCCATGCCCGGAGATATCGTTGCTCCACACATCCAGCCCGCAATGCACATCGGTGCACGTGCGCTGGGTCGGTTTGCCGGCATCCACCACGGCGCCAATCCCTGGCAGGTCTGCGACAAACTGGCCGGAGCCGTAGGCGCCGTCGATACGAAACTCCGCCGGGATATCCTCAGCTGTCACAAACATCCCAGGGCCGTTGATGGCCTTGCCCAGGTTGATCATGCCCCAGCCGTACAGGGAGTCGATGCCCGGTGCGCCGAGGTCGGTCGCGGTGGTTTTCAGCAGCGTGGAGATCTGGTCGCCGCTCATGTACGGGAAGCGCTCCATCAACACCGCTGCACTGCCGGCCACATGCGGCGCGGCCATGGAGGTGCCGTTGAAATTGGCGTAGTCGGTGGTCAGGTTTTCCAGGGAGGTGCCGTTGATCACCGAACTGTAGATCTTGGTGCCGGGGGCCGCGACGCAGAAGCTGGCGGCATACCCGCAGCGCGAGGAAAACGTACTGATCACGTAAGGATCGGAACTGGCGGTGTCGGGATTCTGTTGCAAGGCCGCCACCGACAGCCAGTTGGGTGCAATCTCCGGCACGAAGTACGCCAGGCCCGAGATCGCATCCGGGTTGTTGCGGTTGTAGTCGTTGCCGGCGGCAAAGATCGTCAGCACGCCGCTGCGGGCCGCATCAATGGCGCCCTGATAAGCGCCACCTGCGATCGTCCCAAGGATCGGCCGAATGTTATTGAACTGCGCCTGGGCTTCATTGACCGTGAAGTTGGGGAATGCCGGATCTCGGCCGCCCTTGGCGTACTGGTCACCAATGCCGATGCCCCAGCTGTTGTTGATAATGCGTGCGCCGCTGGCCACCAGCGCGTCCCAACCGGCTTTGTAGACCGCACCGTCGTTGCCCAGGATGATCCCGTCTTCGGGGCCCGGGTCACCGTTTTCGGCGCTGATGATCTGCGCATCGAACGCCACGCCGTGCATTGGCCCGCCGTCGCGGTTACCCGCAGCGATCCCGCCTACGTGGGTGCCGTGATTGCCGAGCTTGCCGTTGGAACCCAGGGAAGGCGTGCCGTCGTAGCGAAACGCGTCCCCGGCTTTCACCGGGATATACGGGTCGGTGTATTGGCGAATGCCTTCGGTCACGAGCGTGACCACTTTGCCGGGGCTGGCGAATTCCGGATGCTGGGCATACACCGGCTGGTCGAAGATCCCCAGCTTCACACCCTTGCCGGTGTAGCCGGCGGCGTAGGCGGCGTCTGCATGCACGGCGCCCAGGCCCCAATCGGCCTTGAATTCATTACTGCGCCAACTGGCAGCATCTCCCAGTTTTCCGGTTTCCACGTAGGGTGCGGCCTGGGCGGTACCCAGGCTGGCCAGGCAACACAGCAACGCGCCGTATGGCACGCAGCTCAGGGCCTTGAGCGGGTAGCCCGGGCCTGTTGGGATGGCGGATTGAAACCCTCGTTTTGTTTTTTTCACGGTGACCTTCCTTAGTTTTTATTGCACTTGTATAAATCACGTTTCTCCCAAGCGTCGCCGACCCCATGTGGGAGCGGGCTTGCTCGCGAATGCGGTGGCTCAGCTACAGGTGCGTCGACTGCCACACCGCATTCGCGAGCAAGCCCGCTCCCACAGTTGACCTCTTTCGGCCTCAGGATCTTGCTCAGAACTGCCAGTTCAGGCTCAGCCCCACACCCTGGATTTTTTCCCGGCCAGCCAATTGGCCGGTGTAGTCGAGGTTGACCCGTGTGCTTTTGCTCAACGCCAGGCTCGCCTGCACGCCCACCGCTGCCGCGTCGCGCATCAACGGCGAGCTTTGCACCGCAAACGACGGCCCTCCGGCGACAAACGCCAGGTGCTCTTCGGATTCAACGGCACTCAGGCTGTGCTGCCAGCCCAGCGAGCCGGAAACGTCCAGTTGCTGGCGGTCATTGAGGGGGAAGGTTTTTGCCGCCCGCAGGCCCAGGGTGCTCAGCACCGCATCGCGGCTGTCACTGCCACGCTCCAGCGCGGCGGCGTCGCCCTTCTCGTGAAAGCGCTCGTTGTCCAGATGCACGTAAGCCAGGTTGGCGAACGGCTCCAGCGCCACCGAGGACACGTTCAAACGGTAGGCCGCTTCGGTAAATACCTGGGCGCTGCGCGCATCCAGCTTGGTCTTCTGCTTGCCGCTGACTTCGCCGTACTGCAAGTCGCGTTTCACGTCGCCGCGATGCCAGCTGTAGGCACCGCCGACGCTCAAGCGCCAATTGCCCAGCTCATGCCCGGCGTAGGCGCCGAGGTGGTAGCTGTCGATGGACGCCGATGAATGCGTGCCGCTGCCCATGTTCAGCGAGCTGTCGCTGTAACCGGCCACGAGACCGGCACGGGTCTGCTCGTCCAGCGCGCCGTCGACACCGGCCAGCATTCCGCTCAGTGAGCTGGTGTAGCCTGCCGTGTCGCTGCGGCTGTCGGTCTTGCCCCAACTGCCGAGCGCCTTGACCCACACGTTGCTCTCACCGGTAGCCGGCGTATGGCGCAGACGCTCGCTAACGGCATCGCGTACCTGGCGGCTGTCATTGATCAGCATTGTGCCGATGGCCGGGTAGATTTCTCCCGACAGCTGCTGGAAACCCGACTGCGCCGTGGCCGCCGAGTCTGACCGCAGGATGCTTTCGTACACCGGATTACCGGCGCCCAACTGCTCGGCGGCCGCGGCCACCGAACGCTGGTTACGAGTGGCACCGACACTGGCGAAACTCGCATCACTGCGGGCAATGCCCAGTTGCACACCGTTGGCGGCATAGTCGAGGGTGCCGCCGAGGAACAGGTAGTTGGGCAACACCGCACCGAACTGGCCCTGGATCCCGCCCGCCGCCTGAAGAATGTTGTACTGGCGCCCCACCAGGCTTTCCGCCTGTTGCAGGCTGAGCAGGGTCGGGCTGTTTTCCAGGGCCAGGGTCACGTTGCCGCCGCCGAGGATTGCCTTGCCCGTGGCGACAATCCGGTCGCTGGTGGTGGGGGTGAGTTCGACCGCATAGGTGGAGCCGGCGGCGAGGTTTGCATCTCCGGCCACCTGCAAGGTGCCCACGGAGTTGCCCGGCGCCACGGTGCCGCCGCTATTGACCTGTAACGCCGCGATGCGACCGGAGCCGCCCAACGTGCCGCTTTCATTGACCGTCACCGCGGACGTCAGTGAGCCATTCACCGCCAACCGGCCGCCATTCACGGTGGTCGGGCCACGGTAGGTGTTGTCGCCCGCCAGGATCAGGCTGCCCGCACCGGATTTGGTCAGGCTGCCTTCGTAGATACGCTGGGCCGCGGCTGCCGCACGGGCAGTGCCAACGGCATAGTCCGTCTGGTCCTGCTGACTCGCGCCGGCGCCCACGCCGTTCTCCCAGCCCTTGTCGCGCAGGGTTTGCTGCCAGGCCAGGGTTTCGGCGCTGTCTTCGGCCTGGCGCTGGATCAGCGCCTTGTCGGAGATCGCATTGCTCCACACATCGCCCTGCCCGGCCGCCAACGTGACATTCATCGGCCCGAGCAATTGCCCGGGCCCGTGCATCGCCCGGCCAAGGTCCGGCACGCCCCAGCCGACCTGAGTGGTCGGTGCATCGGTGACCGCGCCATTGAGCTGGGTGGCCGTGGTCAACAGCACCTGCAAGGCCTGCTCGTTGTTCAGGTATGGATAGCGTTCCATCACCAGCGCCAGTGCGCCGGTGGCATGGGGCGCCGACATCGAGGTGCCGGATTTCACCCCATAACCGCCATCGGGAATGGTGCTGTTGATCAACGCCCCGGGGGTGGAAATGCACCAGTACTTGGCGATGCCGCACTGGTTGTATTTCTGGTTGTTCGCCTTGTCCAGGCCCGATACCGCCAGCCAGTGGCCTTCCAGCTCCGGCTGGAAATAAGGCAAGGCCGAACGCACGCTGGCGTTGGCGTACCCGCTGTTGCCAGCACTGAACACGTTGATCACCCCGGCTTTGGCCACATCGGCCGCGGCATCCAGCCAGGTGTTCCGGTTGAAGTGCTGGGCATAGGCAGCGTGCAGGTCGCCAATGGTCTGGTAGCTGACATCCTTGGGTTGGCTGCCCCAACTGTTATTGATCGCGCGCACGCCGGAATCCACCAGCGCGCTGTACACCGCCTTGAAGTACTTGGGGTCTGGCGTGGGGCCGAACAGGAAGCTGTCGCTGGCGTTGGTGTTGCCGACGTAGATCTGCGCGTTGTACGCCACGCCGTGCATGCCCACGCCATCGCGGGCTGCGCCCATGGTGCCGGTCACGTGGGTGCCGTGGGAGTCATTGTTTGGGTTGAGCGCGCCGGTGGTGGTGAAGGGGCTGCCATCGACATAGGTGCCACTGGCGGTGACCGCGTGATAGCGGTCTTTTGAGGCTTCGGGATGGTTGGGGTCGAAACCCGAGTCCAGGGCGCCGATCTTCACGCCACTGCCGGTGATGCCGCTCGCATAGGCCTCGTTGGCTTTCATCCGGTCCAGGCCCCAGTCGCTCTGGAACTCGGCGGTGCGCCAACTGCCGGGGTCGCCGACTTTTCCGGCTTCGATGTACTGCCCGTGGGCCGCCACTGACAGCAGCAGCAAGGAGCCTGCGGTGAAGGGTTTGAAGCGAGGTGAACCAGTGATCATGAAGAGTCCCTTTTCTTATTGTTGAAATACCTGTGGCGAGGGAGCTTGCTCCCGCTGGAGTGCGCAGCGCTCCCAAGATCTTGGGGCCGCTACGCAGCCCAGCGGGAGCAAGCTCCCTCGCCACAACAAGCGCCCTTGCCACAGAAAACTCCCTTGCCACAGAAAGCTCCCTTGCCAAAACAAGCGCCCATGCCACCAAAGCTCCCTTGCACCAAGTACCACTCGTCCAGGCATCAGCGGCTCTCAGGACCAAACGCCTCGTCCACCTTGGCCAGGTCGGTGTCACGCAAGTTGCCCGCGTAGTAATGCAATTTAATCCAGGCCATCAGGTAGTCGTACCGTGCCTGGGCCAGGTCGCGACGGGTGCTGTACAGCTGCTGCTCGGCGTTCAGCGCATCGAGGTTGACCCGCTCGCCGCCGAGGATGCTTTGCTTGGTCGAGACCACCAGCGCTTCGGCCGAAGTCAGCGCCTTTTGATACGCCCGCAACTTGCTCACTCCCGACAGGCAAGCACTGAACTGGCGTCGCAGTTCGATCAGGGTTTCGCGAGTCTTGCCTTCCAGTTCGTACTCGGCCTGCTCCATGGCGCGGCTGGCCTGGCGGGTGGAAGCCGAGACGCCGCCACCGGCATACAACGGCATGCTGACTTCGATGCCGATGGTGTTGGTGTCGTAGCGCTGGTTGTAGGTGTTGCCGCTGTCGGATTCCTGCTGGCGCGAGCTGGCATACGCCGTGATGCGTGGCAGGTGCCCCGAACGGTTGCGCTCCACTTCATAACGCGCCACTTCCACGGACTGGCGTTGCGAGGCCAGGTTGGGGTTGTTGGTCAGCGCCAGTTCGTGCCAGGTGTCGTAATTGGCCGGGGTCAGGGTGAAGGCGGCAAACCCCGGGTTCAGCGGCGCCAGGTCGTTGATATTGACGCTCTGCACGCCAATCAGCGCCCCGAGTTCGCGCAGCGAGGCGTCCTGTTCATCCAGCGCCTGGATTTCCTCGGCAGTCGCCAGCTCATAACGCGACTCGGCTTCCAGGATGTCGGTGCGGGTGCCCTCACCCTGCTGGAACAGATGCTGGTTCTGCTGGAACTGCTGCTCGTAGGCCTTTTTCTTGGCGCGGGCAATGTCGATCTGGTCCTGGGCAAACAACGCCTGGGTGTAATAGGTCAGCACCCGCACCAGCAGCGCCTGGCTCTTGTCGCGGAAGCTCTCGTCGGCAAACAGTGCCTGGGCCACGCCCTTGCGGTAGTTGGCATAGGCTTCGTAGTCGAACAGCGGCTGTTGCAGGGTGAACGTGGAGCCATAGCTGTTGTAGTTGCGGTCATCGTGATAATTGCCGCCGCGCCCGTCGGGCAAGGTGGCCTGGGAGTTGTTGCGGCCCTTGTTGTAGTTGTACGAGAGCTTGGGCAGCAGGCCGGCGCGGCCGATGGTGCGGTTTTCCAGGCCGGCGTCGCGTTCCTTGATGGCGCCGAGGAATACCGGGTCGTTGCGCAGGGCCTGTTCGTAGACATCGAACGGGCCCATGGCGGCCTGGGCGCTGCCGCAGGCGAGCAGCAAGGCGATGAACATCGGCTTCATGCTCATTCCTCGGTCAATGCCGAGCCGGCGCGGTCCAGCAGCGGCTTGAACAGGTAATTGAGCAAGGAGCGCTCGCCGGTGCGGATGAACATCTCGGCGGGCATCCCCGGCTTGATCACCAGGCCATGGAGTTTCTCCAGGGCGCTGCTGCTGACGGTGGTGCGCAGCACGTAGTAAGGCATGCCGGTTTTTTCGTCGAGCATCTGGTCGGCGGAGATCAGGCTCACCTCCCCCGGCACCCGCGGCGTGCGGCTCTGATTGAAGGCGGTGAAGAGAATGTCCACCGGCAAGTGCGCACCGACCTTGTCCACCAGGTGCACTGGCAGGCGCCCTTCGACTTCCAGGCGGGTGTCCTGGGGCACGATTTCCAGCAGGGTTTCACCGGCACGCACCACGGCGCCTTCGGTGTGCACGCCCAGGTTGACCGCGATGCCATCGGCGGGCGCGTTGATCTCGCTGTGCTGCAGGTCGAAACCGGCGGAGGTCAGTTGTTGTTCCAGGGTCAGGCTGCGCAGCTGCGCGTCGGCCAGTTGGCTGCGCACTTCCTTCTGGTACTCCTCGCTGTGCTGCTGCAACTTGAGGCGCGACTCGAGGATGCCCTGCTCCACCCGCCCGCTTTCGCCGGTGTTCTGCGCCAGGTCCTGTTGCACCTGGGACAGTTGCCGCTGGTATTCCATCAGCCGGTTGCGCGGGATGTAGCCGTTGTCGGCCAGGGGTTGCAGGTTGTTCAACTGGTCACGCAGGGATTGCGCCTGGGCCGTCAGGTCACTACGGGCGCGACGCATGCCGTTCAGTTGCGCCGTAGCGCCCTCGATACTGGCGCGAATCCCGGCCTGTTCCCGGGCAAAGGCTTCGCGGCGGCTACTGAACAGTTGACGCTGGCCTTCGAGGACCAGTGCCAGGGCTTGATCCGGGTTGCCGCTCAGCTCGGGCGGAAAGGTGATCGTCGACTGGTTATCCCGCTCGCTCTGCCACCGTGCCACGCTGGCCCAGGCCATGCGGTACTGGGCTTGCAGGGAGTGCACGTCGGCCTGGTTCTGCGTCTGGTCGAGACGGAACAGCGGCTGGCCCTGCTTCACCGCCTCGCCCTCACGCACCAGGATCCGGCTGACCACGCCGGGGCTCAGGGTTTGCACCGCCTTGCGCTTGCCCGAGACCACCACCGTGCCTTGTACCGGGATCCCCTGGTCCAGCGGCGCCAGACTGGCCCAGAGGAAAAACCCGCCGGCGCCGACCACCGTCAGCAGCCAGCCCATGCGGGCGAAGAAACGCGCGTCGTGCTCGGGATGGGTCTGTTCGTAATCGCGGTTGATTTGAATGCTGCTGTCGCTGCTCATGCGCCTGGATTCCTTCCGGCTTGATACTGACGGCTGAGGCTGACCCCGGCCTTTTCTCGTGGTGCTTCCTGCTGGCCGGACAGTGCGCGCAGCACGTCCTGGCTCGGACCAAATGCCTGCAAACGACCTTCGTTCAGCACCAGCAGCTTGTCGGCCTGGGCCAACGCCGAGGAACGGTGAGTCACCAGCACCACCGTGCTGCCCTGGGCTTTCATCTGCATGATCGCGCTGGCCAGGGCGGCTTCACCCACGGTGTCGAGGTTGGAGTTGGGCTCGTCGAGCACGATCAGGCGTGGCCCGCCGTACAGCGCGCGGGCCAGGGCGACCCGTTGTTTCTGCCCACCGGACAGGCCGCTGCCCTCGTCACCGAGCACGGTGTCGTAGCCGTGGGGCAAGCGCAGGATCAATTCGTGCACACCTGCCTGTTGGGCGGCCTGCACCACCCGCTCCGGGTCGGCTTCACGAAAGCGCGCGATGTTGTCGGCGATGCTGCCGCTGAACAGTTCGATGTCCTGGGGCAGATAACCGATATGCGGTCCGAGGTCGTCGCGGTCCCAGCGATGAATGTCGGCTCCGTCCAGGCGCACGGTGCCCGCCAGGGTTGGCCATACGCCCACCAGCACGCGGGCCAGGGTTGATTTGCCGGAGCCGGAAGCACCCAGCACGCCGAGCACTTCGCCCGCAGTCAGGTTGAAGCTGACTTGATGCAAGGTCGGCACACGTCGCCCCGGCGGGCCTGCGCTGACTTGCTCGAAACTCACATTGCCCTTGGGCGCCGGCAAGGCCATCTGCTCGCCCTGGGGCGGAAACTCGCGCATCAGGTTGTCCAGGCGCTGGTAGGCCAGCTTGGCCGAACTCCATTGCTTCCACACGGCAATCAACTGGTCGATGGGGCTCAACACCCGGCCCATCAAAATGGAGCCTGCGATCATCATCCCGGCGGTCATGTCGCCCTTGATCACCAATAGCGCACCCAGGCCCAGCACCAACGATTGCAGGCACAGGCGCAGGGATTTACTCAGGGAACTGATGATCGAGCCGGTGTCGCTGGCCTTGTTCTGCAGGCCCAGGAACTGCGAATGCACCTTGAACCAGCGCTTGCGCAATGCACCCAGCATGCCCATGGCCTGGATGGTCTCGGCGTTATGCAGGTGGCTGGTGGCCAATTGGGTGGATTGCTGGGAATAACCGCTGGCTTCACCCAGAGGCTTTTTGGTCAGGTATTCGTTAAGGCACGCCAGGGCAATCAGCAGCACGGCACCGGCACTGGCCAAGACACCCAGCCACACGTTGAACAGGAAAATCACGAACAGATAGATCGGAAACCACGGCGCGTCGAAAAACGCGAACAGCGCAGGCCCGGTGATGAATTGGCGGATGTGGGTCAGGTCCCCCAGGGATTGCCCGCCATGGCCTTCGCCCCGTTGCAGGTTGCGCTCGAAAGCGGCCTTGTAGACCCGCAGGTTGAAACGCCGCTCCAACTGGCTGCCGATGCGAATCACGATAAAGCTGCGGATCACCTCCAGCACACCGATAAAGGCGAAGAACCCCACCACCATCAGCGTCAACATCACCAGGGTGGTTTCGTTCTGTGAAGACAGCACGCGGTCGTAGACTTGCAACATATAAATCGACGGCACCAACATCAATACGTTAATCAATGCCGTGAAACAGCCAATACTGATCAGAATACTTTTGTAGTCGCCAAGTGCCTTGAACAGTGGTGCAACGGGAGTGGTCTTCGCCATGTTGCCTGATCTTCCCTGAGCCGAATGACGCGCAATAGTTTACCGAGCGCCCCAATAAGGGGCGGGCAAACATTAAAATCGGGTTATATCGTTATAACGAACTATTACGGTGCACGTTGCAATATCAATACCGCGCCGTTTTTTGCGCGACCTTCATATTCGCCGTCTTTCTGGCGATTCAAATGGGTTATGCCGGTGCCTTCGGCATTCATCAGCCAAATACCATCGGGAGTAGGCGTCCAACTAACGGGGGCTTCCCCCAGCCATTGTCCGGCGCACTCCACATCGCCCCCTAACGCGTTAGCCTGCTCAATCAAGTCCAGTGCGCACACCTGCTCTTGCTGATGCAGCGCCCAATGCCCGGCCAACTGCGCGGAAGTAGGTAAAACCAGACTGCTTGCCATTGCTGTGGCTCCTGCCGACATAAGCAACACCTGGAAACTCCAGGCCACGGTACTGCGAAATAGCGTCATCACCTTCGCCCGTTCATGGGGTGGATGCAAGGGCAGAGGGCGGCGCGTGTGCGCCACCCTCCTTTACGCGTGTATCAGGCCACGATGTCGCTGACGGCTGCCTGGCCAACGGTGGTGACGAGGAAATCCGCCACGCCGTGCCCGGAGAAGTCCACGGCCAATGTGCCCAGGTTGGTACCCGAAGCGTAGGACAGCACCGCGTCGCCGGCATGACCGGTAAACGCGTTGACGAAGGTCAGGCCTGCACCTTTGGTGATGCCGGTGAGGTCGATCTTGTCGGAACCCGAGGTGAAGTCGAAGATCTTGTCCGCCGCACCCGGCTTGGAGTCGGAGCTGGCGCCGAACACGAAGGTGTCGTTGCCTGAGCCGCCCCACAGCTGGTCTGCACCGCCGCCGCCGAAGATGATGTCGTTGCCGGCACCGCCCTTGAGGACGTTGGCGGCTGCGTTACCGATCAGCAGGTCGTTGCCCGAACCGCCGATGGCGTTCTCCACGGTCACACCCTTGGCGATGGAAACGTTGCCCACCAGGCCGCCAACGTCGGAGAACGAGGTTTCATTGA
This sequence comes from Pseudomonas sp. G5001, assembly GCF_013385475.1. NCBI lineage: Bacteria > Pseudomonadati > Pseudomonadota > Gammaproteobacteria > Pseudomonadales > Pseudomonadaceae > Pseudomonas > Pseudomonas sp. G5001. Next base: position 50,668 of record NZ_JACAPZ010000046.1, on the reverse strand, counting down.
GGTTGATCTTCTGGTTCTGGGTAAAACCGGAGAAGTCCAGGGTGTCGTTGCCGCCACCGTCCCACACCGAGAACACCAGCTTGTCGGCCGATGAAGTGGCGCTGAGGAAATCACGCCCGGTGTTGGAGTTGAAGCCGTAGGTGGTGTCACCGGCACGGGTGTTGTAGTTGGCGCCGTAGAGCTTCTGGATCGCGGCGATGTCGTCGATCAGCGGGCCGGACGAGTAGGCTTCTACCCCGCCTTTGCTGAAGTTCTGGTTGGTGTTGCTCTCGCTCCAGTAACTCATGACGCTGTAGCCACGCGTGTCCTGTCCATAGTCCGCGTCTTTGTACGAAGGGTTGCCGGTCCCGGCGTTGTAGTCGCCAGGGTGGTCCAGGCCCAGGGTGTGGCCGATTTCGTGGGTCAGGGTCTGCCGGCCATAGTTGTTCAGGTCCGGGGTCTTGTTCGGCGTGTAGCTGTTGTTCGTCAGGTACCAGGAAGTGCCGTCAAGGCCGCTTTCGTTGTACTTGGCGTTGGTGCCTGGCAGGTAGGCAAAGGCCGCTGCGCCGTCCTGGCCGCCGCTGTAGTTGCCGAAGGTCATGTGGAAGTCACCGCCCGAGGCTTTCTCGGTGAAGGTGACATTGGCCACATCGGCCCAGGATTGCATGGCCAGTACGGCCTGTGCTTTCTGCTGGGTGTTGAACTGGCTGAACCCGGTGATCCCATGCTTGTTCATGGTCGCGTTCGAAGCCGAAGTCAGGAAGGTGTAGGTGAGATCGATCTTGCCGTTGCCATCCACGTCCCGGTACGCGGCGTTCTCACGCAGCAGGTGGTCGGCGGCCTGGTCAACGGTGAACGACGGTTTGCCATTGACCGTGAGGTTGCCACCGCGGTCGTATTGATGGCTAAAGCTATCGATCTGGGTGTAAGCGGTACTTGCTTGAGCCGCCGACACAATAGCTTTGTCTTTTACTTTTGACATAAACGTACTTCCTTGTTTGCAAGTGGAACAGTTTTTGTCCGACCGGACCCACTCTGGCGAGTAAGTCCGATCACTCGCCCCTTTTGAAGGCGAGAGAAAACTGACACAACCTGAAATCATTCGTCCAGCGGTTTTTATCCAAGTATAAAGTTGGGCCGGTGAACAAAACCTGCAAACACTGGTAAATAGCGCGTTATTAAAATCCAGCTATTTAAATATTAAATACTCCTAAAGACATTTAGCCACGAATGGATCCAAAGTATTGACTGAGGTGCACTAAGAAAGTGTCACCGTGTCATTGTTAGTATTGAATAGCCACTATTTAAGTGTTTGTCCCGTATTACCGGGACAAGACTTAGTTTACTTACTGGTCGCGCCAGCCGGTTTGGCGCAATGCCTGCAGGAGCGTGTGGGCATCCAGCGCGGGCACCCGCACACCCTGGTCGGTGGTCATGTCTTCGCCGGCCACTATGGCATTAATGATCGCCTCTTCCACGGCCTCCGCCGCCGCGCTGAACAGCGGTGAAATGTGGTCGTTATTGACCATTTGCAGGGCTGTGCTGAGGGGCGAGCCCTTGCGCCCGTAGTCGGCCACCGGCAAATCCTGATTGCCGGTGGCGAACGCCAGGAACAGGTCCCCGCTGGAGTCCTCGGTACCGCCACCCGTGCGCGCAATCCCGATGGACGCGCGTTGTGCCAGGCGCTGGCATTGATGGGGCAGCAACGGCGCATCGGTGGCGATGATCACCACGATGGAGCCCATGCCGGGTGTGCCGCGATCGGCAAAGGGTGACGGGATGTCCATCAATTGCCGGCCTACCGGGTAACCATCCACGCGCAGTTCCTGACGCTTGCCATGGTTGGCCTGCACCAGCACACCGACGGTCCAGCCACCCTGCTCCGCCGGCAAGCGCCGTGACGCGGTACCGATGCCCCCCTTGAACTCATGGCAGATCATCCCGGTGCCGCCGCCCACGGCGCCCTCCGCCACCGGCCCGGATTCGGCGTTGGCCAGCGCCTCGCGCACATGCTCCGGGCCGACGTGCTGGCCCCAGATATCGTTGAGCAAGCCGTCGTAGGTTTCCATCACCACCGGCATGCACCAGTACACGGCGGGGTCTTCGAGGCTTTCGCGCTCCAGGGCGATCAGCGTGTCGCGCACAATCCCGATGCTGTGGGTGTTGGTGATCGCCAGCGGCGTGGTCAGCAACCCCGATTCGCTGATCCACTCAAGCCCCGTGGCGTCGCCATTGCCGTTGAGCACGTGGTAGCCGGCAAAACACGGCTGATACCGCGCGGCACCGGCCCGGGGCTGAATCGCCGTCACGCCGGTACGTACCTGTTTGCCGTCGATGCGGGTCTTGATCGTACTGTGTCCGACCCGAACCCCTGGAACGTCGGTGATGGCATTCAACTCACCGGGTGTGCCCAGTCCCAAGGTGATGCCCAATTGACGTGCACGCATAACCACTCCTTACAGTTTCTGAAACGCCGGACTCAACCGGCCACTGATGCAATACAGGATCACCGACAGTGCCAACAGGCCGATGATAATCATGATGTCGCGAACCGAGGCGGCAATCGCCAGGGTCACCAACAGGTAGCCGGCGCCCAGCACCGCCAGCAAGGCCGGCACCGGCCACAACGGCATGCGATACGGGTGCTCGCGGTCACGCAGCAACACCCGGCTCATCAACGCGCTCAACGCCACGATCAGGTACACCAGCATGATCAGCAGCACGCTGAAAGACGTCAGGTCCGCCAGGTTGGAGCTGAAGCTGAGCAATGCCGAAGGGACCGCCAGGAACAGCGTAGCCAACCACGGGGAATCCCAGCGTGGATGAATCCGGGTGAAGAGTTTGTTGATGGTGGGTGTCCACAGCGCATCGCGGCCGCTGCTGAACACCACCCGGCCAATCTGGATGACGATGGCGACGATGGCGTTGAATACCGACAGGAAGATCCCGGCGCTGACCAGCCGCGACAGGGTTTCGTTACCGTGGCTGGTCAGCAGGTAGCCGATCGGGTCGGGACTGCTGATCATCGCGCTGAGGGATGGCGCACCGATCAGCAAGGCGGTGATCGGCACCAGCTCGATGACCACCACCAGGCCCAGGGACCACAACACCGCCTTGTGCACGCCCCTGCCGCCGCACTTCATGTCTTCGGCCAGCAATACGGCGGGACCGTAGCCATTGAACGAGAACAGGCCGATGCCCACCGCGCCGATGACCAGCGCCCAGGGCGCCAGGTGCAGCACGCCGTTCTCGACGATTTGCGGTTGCAACAGCACGCTGACCGGCTGCACCGGATTGCCGAAGCCGATAAACACGATCACCAGCAACGCCGCCACTTCCAGCAGCAGGCAGGTGCCGGTGATCCAGGCATTCAGCTTGATATTGAGGATGCCCAGGGCGTAGCTGCACACCACAATCACCAGGGCCACGGTTTGCGAATCGAATTGGGTGCCGAGGGCGTTATTCAGGTAAGTCGCCGCCCCGGTGGCCAGTACCGGCGGGATAAACAGCAGCATCACCAGTACCGTGAGGAACGTCGCGTAGCCGGCCATGCCGCCGAACACCCGCTTGGCATACACGTATTCGCCGCCGGCGCTGTTGTGGGCACGCCCGAGTTCGGCGTAGCAAAAGGCGAACATCAGCGCGAGCAAGGCGGCCATCACAAAGGCCAGGAACACCCCGCTGCCGGCCTGCTGGATGGCAAACGGCGCAATCACGAACACTGAACTGGCCGGGGTGACCGCCGAGACGGTGATGGCCACTACATCGAATACGCTCAGGGTGGGTTTCAGCACGCCGTCGGGCGTGGAAGGAGCACTCATATCGTTATCCTCTTGATTGTTCTTGGTTTGAGGCAGAAACGAAAAGGTGAAGCGGCGCAGGGTATGTTCCCCACTGACTGACGGCCAACTTAAACACTCTGTGTAGATCGGCCAATTCCCCTATTGGAGTACTCCCCTTGACGCCGCCGGGCAAAAGTCGAACCCTTGCGGCCTGAATCCTTAGCGTGGAGCTGCACATGAGCCTGTTCAGGGAAGTCGGCATGCACGCGGGCCTGGGGCGTACCGTCGCACAGATCGGCACCGGACGTTTCTGGAAGCAACTGGTGCTGTTGCTGCACCAATGCCTGCCCTTCGACAATGCCCTGGCGATCTTCTACCCCGCCGATGGCCCGCCCGAAGCGCTGGAAGAATACGACGCACAACCGAGCAGCAAACCGGCGTCGATGCTGGTTTATCTGAATGGCTTGTACCTGTTGGACCCGTTTTTCCAGGCGTGTCGCGAGGGGTATGCCAGTGGCGTGTACCGCCTTGAGGAAGTGGCGCCGGATCATTTTCGCCAGAGTGAATACTTCCTCAATTACTTCCACGACAACGTGCTGGAAGACGAGGTGCAATTCATCCTGCAATTGCCGGGTGCGGGGACGTTATCGCTGTCGTTGGGGATGCAGCGGTTGTTTACCGGCGAGGAAACGGGGTTGATGACCACGCTCGCGGCCTGGGTGTTGCCGTTGATGCAGCAGCATTGGCAGCAAAGCACCCAGCGAGTGGCCGCGCCGGCGGAAATGGCCAGCCAGATACGGGACGCGTTGAGTCATTTCGGCTGTGGCGTGTTGTCGGAGCGGGAACTGGAAATAGCGCGATTGGTGTTGCGCGGGTTTTCGTCAAAAGCCATGGCCGAACGGCTGAATATCTCGCCGGATACGGTCAAGGTTCACCGCCGGCACCTGTATGCCAAGCTGGATATCTCGTCGCAGCCGGAGCTGTTTTCGTTGTTTATCCAGTCGTTGGGGCATGACTTGGAGAATCCTTGATTCCGCGGCGTGGGAACGCCGCCCTGGACGCTCCGCATGCGCTTTTGAAGTCGTGACGCGGAGCGTCACAGGATGCATTCCCACGCGGAGCGTGGGAACGATCATCAACGCCCGGTACGAATGGTGTTCCACACCCGCGTACGAATCCGGTCGATGTTCAGTGGCATTGCTTCCAGTGCGAACAACTTGCCCATCATTTCCGGACTTGGGTACACCTTGGTGTCGCTCTTGATTGCCGGGTCCACCAGGCTGTCCGCCGCGGCATTGCCGTTGGCGTAGTGCACGTAGTTGGTGATGCTGGCCATCACTTCCGGGCGCAGCAGGTAGTTCATGAACGCATAGCCGGCTTTTTCATCCGGGGCATCGGCGGGCATGGCGACCATGTCGAACCAGATGGCGGCGCCTTCCTTGGGAATGTTGTAGCCGATATTCACGCCATTCTTGGCTTCCTTGGCGCGGCTCTCAGCCTGGAGGATGTCGCCGGAGAAGCCGACGGCCACGCAGATGTCACCATTGGCCAGGTCGGCGGTGTATTTCGAGGAGTGGAAATACGCCACGTACGGCCGCACTTTCATCAGCAGGTCCTCGGCCTTTTTGTAGTCTTCCGCCTTTTTGCTGTGGTGCGGCAGGCCCAGGTAGTTGAGGGCCGCGGGCAGCAGTTCCGGGCCGTTGTCGAGGATGGCGACGCCACACTTCTGCAGTTTTTGCATGTTCTCGGGCTTGAAGATCAGGTCCCAGGAATCCACTGGGGCGTTGTCGCCGAGTACCGCCTTGACCTTGTCGATGTTGTAGCCGATACCGGTGCTGCCCCACAGGTACGGGAAGCCGTGGGCGTTGCCCGGGTCGTTGTTTTCCAGGGCCTTGAGCAGCACCGGGTTGAGGTTCTTCCAGTTGGGCAACTGGCTCTTGTCGAGTTTCTTCAGCGCCCCGCCCTGGATCTGCCGGGCCATGAAGTGGTTGGAGGGGAACACCACGTCATAGCCGGATTTGCCGGTCATCAACTTGCCGTCGAGGGTTTCGTTGCTGTCGTACACGTCGTAGGTGAAACCGATGCCGGTTTCTTTCTGGAAGTTCCTGGTGGTGTCGGGGGCGATATAGTCCGACCAGTTGTAGATCTTCACCGTCTCGGCGGCTTGGCTAAGGGTGGCGACGAATACCAGCGGCAACAGGGCAATGGGTCTCATGGTTCGATTTCCTGGCGGTTTTAGGGCTGTTTTTATGGCAGGCGATCAAAGATCAAAGAATCAGAGGATCAGTACATAGGTCTTGCGCACGGTTTCCTGGATGTCCCAGATACCGGTGCTGTTGGCCGGCAACATCAGTGCGTCGCCGGCTTCTATGTGGAGCATTTCCCCGTTGTCGGGGGTGAAGGTGCAGCGTCCCTGGATAAAGTGGCAAAACTCCTGGGCTTTGATCTGCCGGCGCCAGCGCCCGGGCGTGCATTCCCAGATGCCGGTTTCGACGCCGTCGCTACGTTCCACGCTCAAGGTCGAGGCCACCGCCACCGGTGTGCCCAGTGGCACGGCGACGGGCGAGGAGTCCGGCAAATGGGCGCTGAGTGTGTCTTTGAACTGGGTAATGCTCATGTTCATACCTGTGGTGATTGAAACGACTTAGTGCATGAAACCTTCCATGAGCCCGGCAACCCCGCTGGCCATTTTGCGGCGCCACGGGGCGGTATTGGGGTTGGCCAACACCTGGTCCTCATGCACAAAACTGCGGATGATCGCGTTGTAGCCCAGCCAGCGGCAGGGTTCCGGTTCCCAGGCCTTGAGCCCGTCCAGCCGGCCCGGCTGAATCACCCATGGCTGGCGAACCAACGGCGTATCGAGCCCCAGGATCAGGTCCGCCAGGGTGCGGCCACCGAGGTTGCTGGCGCCTACGCCCTCGCCGCCGTAACCACCGGCCAGGGCGATGCCTGCCGCGTGATCGCAGAGCATGTGCGGCTTGAAGCGCCGGGACATGCCCAGGTTGCCGCCCCAGGCGTGGGTGATCCGGACTTTCTTGAGCTGCGGGAACAGTTCGCCGAACAGGTAGCGACGCAGCTCGACTTCGCTGTCGGTGAGATCGAAGTTGTGCCGCAACTTGCCGGCAAACTGATAACCCCCGCGAGCGCCGAACACCAGGCGGTTGTCCGCCGAACGCTGGCCGTAAGTCACTTGCCGGCTGCTCTCGCCAAACGCCTGGCCACGATTCAGGCCGATCTCGTCCCAAGTGCTGGCCGGCAACGGCTCGGTGGCAACGATCAGGCTTTGCACCGGCAACTGATAGCGCCCCAGCGGAGCCAGCGTGGTGGCATACCCTTCCACCGCCGGCACCACCCAGGAGGCGCGCACCGAGGCTTTGTCCGTGCGCAGGCTGCCGGACTGCCAATGGGTGACGGGACTGTTTTCGTAGATCTTGACGCCCATCCGCTCCACCAACCGCGCCAGGCCGCGCACCAGCTTGGCCGGGTGAATCGTGGCAACGTGGGGTGCATAGATGCCGCCATAAGGCTTGGCGATACGGATCTGCTCGGCCAGTTGTTGCGGGCCAAGCCAACGGTAGTCGTCGTCGGTCAGGCCCTGGCTGTGAAGTTTGGCCAGGTATGCACGCAGGGTGGCTTCCTGTTCGGGGTAGCGCGCGGCGCAATACAGCACACCACCCTTGCGGTAGTCGCAGTCGATGCCTTCGCGCTCGATCACTTGCGCGACTTCGTCGGGGATGGCGTGCAGCAGGTCGAACGAGGCCCGGCGCTGTTCCGGGGTCAGGCCGGCCAACAGGCGGTCCTCTCCCAGCAGGTTGCCCATCAGCCAGCCGCCGTTACGGCCCGAGGCACCGAACCCGGCGGTTTGCGCCTCGATGATTGCGATTTTCAGCTCGGGCGCCTGGCGCTTCAGGTAATACGCGGTCCAGAGCCCGGTGTAGCCGGCGCCGATGATGGCCACGTTGACGTCCAGGTCCTGCTCCAGGGACGCGCGTGCCAGCAGCGGCTCGTCCAGCTGGTCCATCCATAAACTGATATTGCGCCATGCAGGCATGCCAAGCTCCACCACCACACTTCGATGGCAGTGATCCTAGAGCCTGGCCTCAGGGGCTGTCTTGCGCGCGTGCACGCAGGGAAATTTGTTTGACGTAGGCCTTGGGCGACTGGCCGGTGTGCTGGCGGAAGCTGCTGTAGAACGCCGACGTCGAATTGAAGCCGGCGGCAAACGCCAGTTCGTCGATGCGGATCGGCGGCGCGGCCATTTCCAGTGCAGCCAGCAAATGCTGGAGGCGTGCCTGGTTGACGTAGCGATAAAAACTTTGCCCCAGCACCTGGTTCAACAGGTAGGAAATCTGGTTGCGGCTGTACCCGCACTCCTTCGCCACCCGTTGCAGGTCCAGCTCGGGGTCCAGATAGGGTTGCTGGCGCTCGAAGTACTGTTGCAGGTCGTTGGCCATGTAGCTCAGTTGCTGCGGCGACAGGCCCAGGCGGCTGACGGTCGGGCGTGTGGTCTCGCGGCGGCTGGCAGACTGCTCGTGGACCAGGGAGGCGTACTCGTTGACCCGCCAGATCAAGCCATCGCGCACGGTAATCGCTTCGCTGGTGCGAAACGACACCAGGCCCTGGCCGCCACGCAAGGTGATGCGGTATTGGATGAACGCGGTGTCGCCGTCGGCGCGGATGCGGTCGGTGTGTTCGATCGCTTCGTCGGCGCCACGGGGCATGCTGGCTTGCAGGTATTCGCGCAGCTCGCCGGCACCCACCACGCGGTTCTGGAAGAAATCGTGGTACTGGATGTCCGGATGGTAGTACGACATCACTCCATCCAGGTCCCGATCCCGCCAGCACAGATGGTGACGCAGTACCAGCTTGGCCGTAGCTTGGGTTTTCTGGGAGTCATCCGGAATGATGTCTTGCATTGAGCGCTCTACGCCGGTGAAAAAAGAGGCAGCTTGCCCAACTGCCCGTACCCGCTCAACGGCCATTTGATATTTCCGACTAATGGCCTTTCGCTTGATACCACGCAGCACGTGACCCATATCAACGTTATTGAAAACAACTGCCGGACGGGACGAAAAAACTCCCATGCCCGATGCGAACGAATGCTATTTTTAATGCTCACGACGGCCAGGACCAGTGACGGTCATGGCGCCCCTGCAGCGAGCTAAAGGAAGCGCTCAATGAACAAGGTGGGCAACATGAACAAAGTGACATTCCCCAATGCCTGCCAGTTGATGCGCTGGCACTTTCATCCCATGGGCTTTGAGGCGAGCATGGATGCTCCCGGCAGTATGATCGCCCGCCTGTTCGACCGCGCCAGCGGGGAAACCCTGATTGCAATTGCCGGTATCCCTTGCGCCACGGTGATGAACGCTGCTGACGTGGAGCGGATCATCGAGGCGGTTGAGGATGAACTGGAGTCGTTTGTGCCGCCGCTGTCGCTACGGGCTTGATCTGGCAACGCAGGTATCCTGTGGCGAGGGAGCTTGCTCCCGCTGGGTTGCGTAGCAGCCCCAAAATCCTGGGAGCGCTGCGCACTCCAGCGGGAGCAAGCTCCCTCGCCACAGCAAGCTCCCTCACCACAGGATTCAACGTCACCCCTTATGATTTGCTGATGCGCTGGTCGTCAAAAAACGGTTTGTCCCCGGCAACCCGGTCCGAAGCCTTTGGCACATTCACCCCTTGGCCATCCTGGCCGTCGACATACCAATAGCAATGGCTCACCGCCCGGGTAATGCCCACGTAGGCCAGGCGCAGCACTTCGTCTTTCTGCGCGCTGTCGTAAGCTTCGGTATCGCCGTCCTTGCCCAGTCCTGCCATGCGGTAGACCTGGTTCTTGTACGGCGAACTGGTCAAGTGCTGGCAGTCGCCCAGCAGGAATACAGCATCCGCCTGCAAGCCCTTGGCGCTGTGATAGGTCAGTTGCTTGAGCCGGCGGCTGCCGTACGGCAAACTAGAATCCACATTAACTACCGACTGAATATGCTCTTGCATCAATGATTTATCGCTGCTTTTTCGATACAGCATTAACACCGAATCACCCTTTTGATAGTGCGCCAGCAGTTGTTGGCCCAGCGCCGCATCGTCACGGTCACGAACCGTGACCGGCACCAACTCCTTCGCGGTTCCACTGGCCTTGGCTTTCTTGCCACTGATGGCCGGGGCCGCCCGCACAATGTGCTCGGCAGCATCGATCACGTGCTGATGGCTGCGGTAGTTCTCGCCCAGCATCACCCGGGTGGTCGTGGGTGACGGGAACTCCTTGTTGAACTCCATGAAATACTTGGGCGAACTGCCACGCCAGCCATAGATCGACTGCCAGTCATCGCCCACGCACAACAGCGAAGAGCGCTGGGCCCCGCGCCCCACGTGCATGGCCGGCCCGCGGCTGCGGATCTCCCGCAAGCTGGCCCGGATCCACGAGACGATCTGCGGCGATACGTCCTGGAATTCGTCGATCATCAGGTGCGACATCGGCCGTAGCAGCGGGTCGCTGAGCAACTTCAGGTTCTCCGGGGTGTTTTCGCCAAACAGCGAGAACATCCGGTTGTAGGTCATGACCGGTGGCGACTGGTCCAGCAAGTGATCTTCGAGGGCCTTCCAGAAAATGCTCAGTGCCTCGAAGTAAAAACGGTCTGGATCATCCTTGGCAAAACTCATCTTGCCCACGGCGGTGGGCACATCCAGCCCGAGGTTCTCGATGAACCCGGCGGCGGCAACAAAGCTGTCCAGCAACGGTGCCGAACCCAGTTCGCCCTTGACCTTGTAATCGAAGCCCGGGCCCGCTGTTGCGTCACCTGCCAGGCTGCTTAAAAGCCGCTTGGAAGACTCGTAGCTTTCTAGCCATATCAATGGTTTACGACAGAAAGCTTGAAACAGGGTTCGCTTTACCGCCCATTCGGCACGTACTGACAGCTTGGACCCGGGTCGACTGACCTGGGCATTTTCCCGCGGGTCGAAGCCCAGTACGACCGAGGCATCCAGTTCGGCAATGTAGCCATGGCAGTGAAACTTCGCGCCGTTGATATCGAACGTCTGGCGATTGGGCTCGATGCCCTTGATCGGCCAGGCGCCGGCACGAAACCACAGGTCTTCGATCACATCGCAGAGTTCTTCATCGCGCTTGGCCGCCAGTTCGGTCACCGCCACGCGTTTTTGCACGTCCGGGTGATCGCGCTCCAGCTCCTTGAGTTGCAGGGCATGGCGCGCCAGCGGGGCGATCAGTTCGCGGAAGCGTTCATGGCGGCCATGCAGCCGGTGATAGCAGGCATTCAGTTGCTGGCGCTGGGCGTCGTTGATCCGCAATTCGAAGGGGTTGCTGTCGGCCTCATCAAAGCCCGCTTCGGTCCGCGCATTGAGGTTCTCGAACGCCTGCAGCCGCTCAAGGCCCGGCAGGCTGCGCACCATTGGCAGGATGCGTGAGTGAAAGGTCCGCACCACCGCTTGCGCGTCTTTCATACCAAGGGGTTGGCCCCACAAGGCGAGAATTTCCATGAGCTTGTTGATGAAGTCCTTGCGCGACTCACGGGTGAAGGTCACCACCGTCATCGAGCTCAGCTCGAAGCCCAGGTAATGGATCAGCAGCAGGATACGCAGCACCAGCGAGGTGGATTTACCCGCGCCGGCGCCGGCGATCACCGAGGTGGACGGCGTATCGCTGAAAATCATCTTCCATTGCGCCGCACTCGGCTGGGCATGGGCCGGCAGCAGGCGCGCCACATCAGCCTTGATGCGTTTTTTCAACTCGGCGGTCAGCGGCAGGCGCCAATCATCGAACAGATTGTCGTCAACACCCGGCGCAGTGTGCTCATCCGGCCGGAAGTCACGAATCAGCAGGACCTGGCGGCCCTCTTCGATACCATCCGCCTTGCCTTCCTTATAGCCATACTCCACGCCGGCCGTGTGGCCACTGCGAAAGCCGTCGGCCTGGCCATGCAGCCATGAGAAACGGTGCTGTGCCCGCAGGCGCGTCAGGCCGTGACCAAATAATCGGGCGGCGAGCCGTTTCAACAGGGGCATTTCGGCCAGTGGCCGCAGTTCGGGAGGCAGATCGGGGGTGTGTTGCGGCACGCGGACTCCTGCGATGCTTTAACTCGGACAAGAGCCCTATGGTCGCCGCAAATGCCCCACAGTTCCAGCCAATTGCTTTGCGCTCATGCAGTTAGGCGATGAAGTGAAGACAAGCCCTGAGCATCGGCATCGAAGCATTCGATAGGAATCCAGCATTTTTTACGCTTTTTATCGATCTGGCGCTGCTGGATGATGGCTCCCATCCACAGGAGACGATCATGCTTGAACTTCGACCTTTCAACACCCTGGGCGGCGCCAATCACGGTTGGCTGGACGCTCACCACCACTTTTCGTTTGCCGAATACCATGACCCCAAGCGTATGCACTGGGGCAACCTGCGGGTGTGGAACGATGACCTCATCGCACCGGGCACCGGCTTCCCGCAGCACCCGCACCGGGACATGGAAATCATCACCTATGTGCGTGAGGGCGCCATCAGCCATGCCGACAACCTGGGCAACCAGGGCCGCACCGAGGCCGGCGACGTCCAGGTAATGAGCGCCGGCACCGGGATCGCCCACAGCGAGTACAACCTGGAAGCTACGCCGACCAAGATTTTCCAGATCTGGATCATTCCCAATGAGGCCGGTTTGCCGCCGTCGTGGGGCGCTAAGCCGTTTCCGAAGGGTGACCGCGAAGGGTTTGTGACCCTGGCCAGTGGCAAGGCCGGAGACAGCGAAAGCCTGCGGATTCGGGCCGATGCACGCTTGGTAGCGGCAAACCTGAAAGCCGGTGAAAGTGCCGAGTATCGGCTGGACAACGGACGCCGGGCGTACCTGGTACCGGCCACCGGGGTGATTGAAGTCAATGGCTTGCGTGCACAAGCTCGAGACGGTGTGGCGGTTGAGGATGAGCAGGTACTGCGGGTGACAGCGGTTGAGGACAGCGAGATCGTGTTGGTCGACCTCGCCTGACCGAGCTTGAATGTGGCAAGGGAGCTTGCTCCCGCTGGGGTGCGAAGCGCCCCCAAAAATGGGACTGCTGCGCAGTCCGGCGGGAGCAAGCTCCCTCGCCACAGGTTAATCAGTCATAGGTTGGGCATCAGTTAGCCGAGATCGCCCCGTCTACCAACACCTGGGCCTCTTCCACCAGTTGCTTGAGGTGATCTTCGCCGATAAAGCTCTCGGCGTAGATCTTGTAGATGTCCTCGGTGCCCGATGGCCGTGCGGCAAACCAACCGTTTTCAGTCATGACTTTCAGCCCGCCGATCGCCTGGTCGTTGCCCGGCGCGTGGCTGAGGATCTGCTGGATGCTTTCCCCGGCCAACTGCGTGGACGTCACCTGGTCTGGCGACAGCTTGCCCAACAAGGCCTTCTGCGCCGGAGTCGCCTTGGCATCCACCCGAATGGCGAACGGCTCACCCAGTGCATCGGTCAGCCCGCGATAAATCTGGCTTGGGTCCTGGCCTTTGCGCGAGGTCATTTCCGCCGCCAGCAGCGCCGGGATCAAACCGTCCTTGTCAGTGCTCCACACGCTGCCGTCCTTGCGAAGGAACGAGGCGCCGGCACTTTCTTCGCCACCAAAACCCAGCGAACCGTCAAACAGGCCATCGGCAAACCACTTGAAGCCCACCGGCACTTCGTACAGGCGACGGCCAATGCGCTTGGCCACGCGATCAATCAAGCCGCTGCTGACCACGGTCTTGCCCACCGCAGCATCAGCGCGCCATTCGGGGCGGTTCTGGAACAGGTAGTCGATGGACACGGCCAGGTAGTTGTTCGGCGCCAGCAAGCCACCGGACGGCGTCACGATGCCATGGCGGTCGTGGTCCGGGTCGCAGGCGAAGGCCACGTCATAACGGTCCTTGAGGCCGATCAACCCCTGCATGGCGTAGCTGGAGGACGGGTCCATGCGGATCTGGCCGTCCCAGTCGACGCTCATGAAGCGGAAGGTCGAATCCACTTCGGTGTTCACCACGTCGAGGTTCAGGCGGTGATGCTCGGCGATGGCCGACCAGTAGCGCACCCCTGCTCCGCCCAGCGGATCGACGCCCAGGCGCAAGCCAGCGTTGCGGATGGCATCGAAGTCGATGACGTTGACCAGGTCGGCCACGTAGGTGTTGAGGTAGTCGTGGCGATGAGTGGTGTCGGCCTTCAGCGCCTGGGCATGGGTGATGCGCTTGACCCCGGCCAGCTTATTGGCCAGCAGTTCGTTAGCCTTGGCTTCGATCCACTTGGTGATGTGGGTGTCGGCCGGGCCGCCGTTGGGCGGGTTGTACTTGTAGCCGCCGCTTTGTGGCGGGTTGTGGGACGGCGTGATCACGATGCCGTCGGCCAACCCGCTGGTGCGGCCGCGGTTGTAGCAAATGATGGCGTGGGAAATCGCCGGTGTCGGGGTGTACTCGTCGCCTTCGGCGAGCATCACGTGCACGCCATTGGCGGCCAGCACTTCCAGGGCGCTGGCGCCGGCAGGCGTCGACAGGGCGTGGGTGTCCAGGCCGACAAACAGCGGGCCGTTGATGCCCTGGGCTTCACGGTACAGGCAAATGGCCTGGCTGATGGCAAGCACGTGCCATTCATTGAAGCTGAGGTCGAACGAGCTGCCGCGGTGCCCTGAGGTACCAAAGGCGACGCGCTGGGTGGAGATCGCTGCATCAGGCTGGCCGGTGTAATAGGCCGTTACCAGTCGCGGGATGTCTACCAGCAATTGAGCTGGTGCCGGCTTGCCCGCAAAAGGACTGAGAGTCATGCATAAACCTCGGAAAGAGAAGGATTCGGAAAAAAGTGCAGTTTACTGGGACTTGGACTGCTCCGCGACGTTATAAATCCTACAGCAATCAGCGAAATTTCATTCAGCGCCGGTCTGTGCCTGCCTGAGCGCCAGAGCCAGTTCATCCAGGGCGTTCTCCAGGTTATGGGCGCCGTCAACGGCATGGCTCAGCCGCAGATGCTGGCAGTGCAGGCCACTGAGGCTGAACAACTCCCCCGGCGCAATCACCACCTGCCGGGTGAGCAGGCGCTGGAACACCTGGCGCATATCCACCGGGGCCTCTGAGCGCAACCAGAAGGTCGCGCCAGCGGCGGGCATTCGGTAGCTCACCTGGTTGCCCAGATGCGTGTCCAGCCGCAGGCCCATGCGCCGGGCCTGCTCTTTGAGTTGCGGGCGCAACTCCCGCAGATGCTGGTCGATGCGCCCGCTTTGATAGAGCCGCGCAATCGCGCGCTGGCGGATAGAGGACAACCGGAATGCGCGCAACAGGAACTGGCGCTGCAGCTCGCCGCTGAGGTGGCGCGACAGCAAATAGCCAAACGGCGCTTCCGGCCCGAGCATCTTCTCGAACGTGGAAAACACCATCAGCCGCTCGGGATTGGCCAGGTCCCGTAACGCGGTGATTGGCTGCCCGAAGCCGAGGTCACCATGGCTGTCATTTTCTAACAACCAACAGCCATGCTGGTCCAGCAATCGCACTAGCTGCAGGCGGTCATGGGTGGACAGGACTACGCCGGACGGCAGGCTGACACCGGATGACAGCAACGCCAGCTGCACCGGCTCGGTGCTGAGCAAGTGCTCGAACAACGCCAGGTCCAGGCCGTCGTCCGCCGTGAATGGCAATTCGAGAACCCTCACGCCTGCCCCCTGCAACAACCGCAGGATCAGCCAGTCACACGGGGATTCGACGATGATCGCAGCGCCCTTGAGACCCAGCACCTCGATCAGGATTTCCAGTACCCCGCGCAAGTCGGCGCCGATGTATACCTCGTCCGCCTGCCAGCAACGGGTCGGCGACGAGGTATAGCGCGCCGCGAGCGTCGCCCGCAGTTCCCACACGCCACAGGGCTGCGACCATGGCTGCAGATGATGCGGGTAATGCCGCAACAGTTCGCGCTCGAGCAGCAACAGCGCTGCGTCCAGTGACGCCGCAAGTGCCGGCTCATCGGCGCTGAGCACGCGCATTCCCGGGCGTCGCGCACTGGCATAGAGGCGCTCCAGCAGGTCGCCACCGCTGCTGCCTGGCGGTTTATTCAATACCGGCCAGGCGTAGTAGCCCGACTTGGGCACCGAGTACACCCGGCCCTCCTTCTCGAGCAACGAGTAAGCGTATTGAATGGTCGAGATCGACACATTCAGGCGCTCCGCCAGCTGCCGCAATGATGGCAGTTTTACCCGGGCATCCGTGCCCACCTCGCCGATGAGGTTGATCATGTAGCGATACACCGCCTGGTAGGCGAAGTCGGTTTGCCGGTCGTCCCTGAGGTTCATCGCTGGTCACCCGCCGCCACCCGCTTAACGCCCCGCCAGTTGGTAGGCTGCCAGGGCGGGCGCACCTTGCTGTGGCGTCTCGGCCATGCCCGGCACGCCGGTGGCGGGCCGCTTGCGATAGAGATGTTGCAGCAGGTCGATCGGCAACCCGCTGGTGTCGATGGCCCATTGCACCAGCATCTCGGCCACCGGCTTGCCTTGCAGCGCCTTGTGCAGCTCGGGGAGCGCCACCAGCATGCCGGGGTGGCATTGGCGCAAAAAGCTTTCGAGGCGCTCGCCGTGACGGATAAACGGCGAAAACATCAGGCAGTTCAGTTGGCTTTCATCCAATCGGAACAGCGCCTGGGCGTAGTCGGCCGCCAGCGCTCGGCCATCCTGGGTCGCTGCCTGGGCAATCAGGTGTTCGGGAATCTGCTTGCGCCGCATGAACAGCGCGGCCTGCTGCATGAAGCCCTGTGCGCCCTCCTCGTAATCCAGTTCCCGCAGGCACTCGGCCTGCAAGCCCCGCAGATGGGCCATCAGCAACGGGTTCGCATAGCTCGCGTGGCTGAAATGAAAGCCAAACTCGTCCGGTTCATAGCCCATGAACTGACGCAACAGCGGCCCGGAGGAGTATTCGGCCGCGTCCTTAAGGTCGGCAGCGCCGATATAGGCCAAGTGGCGATGGTTGTCCGTGTCGGACTTATCGGCGACGGCGTAACGCTCGCCGTAAAGGTCGCAGTAATAGGCGTTGCTCCACTCATCCATGCGCGCGAACAGCCCGCTGAGCACCAGGGGCTGGCGCGGCGGGATCTCTGCACCGCTCGCCAGCGCAGCCTTCTTCAGCCACGCCAGGTACTCCCGCTGCTTGCGCGCGGAGTCACCGCTGACCAGCGCGTGCACGCCGCCATTGCAGGTGGTGACGCGCTGGTAAAAGTCACCGAGGGCCAGGTAGGCGTCGTTGCACAGGGTTTGGCGAAGATCTCCCGAAGTCAGGTGCCCCACCATCAGCATATTGCGCCGGCTGGTGTCGCGCGCCGCACTGGAGGCCGGCCGCAGGTGGTTGAACGGCAAGACTTCCTGATTCTCGACCATCAGCAATTCGACACGCGCATCGTCATGCAGGAACAGCGCGCTGTAGCCGCGATGCAGCGTGTCCAGGGCATTTTGCGACATGCCGGCATGGCGCAAGGTCGCGACTCGCAGTTGAAACGTCCGCGGCGCCCGGCCTGCAAGCGTCAGCTGGGCTGCCCGCAACAACGCCAGGACATAGCTGCTGCCGGCGCCTGCGCCGTGAGCTACCAGCACCTTGTATTCACCGATCCGCTCCATGCCGCCTGCCGCTACCACGATTCGTTGAATCAATAACTGGAGCGAGGTACGTTCTGTTCGAGAGAAATGCCCTATCAAGCGTTGCAATACTTGTTGATAGACATAGTTCATGGCTTGTTCGTGAATAGCGCTCATAGTTCTACTACCTGAGTTGAAATATCAGTTTCGGGCAATCGTTGACGGCATTTGCCTGACCTGTTGTTTCTGTAGGGGCGTTACAACATGTGACATTCAATGGAGATTAGCACCGGGCCCTACCTGCCAAGCCTGCCTTTGGGGGCTTCCAGTCCCGAAAAGGCGCCAAGCCAAGGGGCACGCAGCCCAAACCGAAAGTCTTAGGAACGCTCTGACAACTTCCTACGCTGCTTTAACTTACAAACTAGAGAAGCATCCGACATAACCCACTTCAATATTGATGTTCCGGCAAAACAGCCATGGGAAACATTATTGGGCTTGACGGATGTACGGGGTGATTTCATATATTCAATCATTGCTCAATCCTTGAGATAAAAGTGACGGGGCAATTATCGGCACTTGAATAATGATTAACAGATACAGAACGCCGGCTAAAACCGGTTCAGATGGGGGCTTGCATGGGGTATCGAGTGTGCAGACACGACAACGCCGCGCTGGGATTCAGGGCGGCGTCAGGGGCATACATCTGGTTTATCGGGCTGAAGTACTGAAATCCCGATTCAAGCGGTGGGCAGGTTAAGTCCTGTCAAATGGCGCATTTGCCCCATGCGCCCGGGGGCAGGAATACTCGCTTGAGAATATTCCCACAGATCAAACAGTTTCTACCTGCAAGGCAACCCGTTCACGGCACGGACATTCGTCCATATAGCGGTGCGCTTCAACGAACTGGCTGAACGGAAATACCGTGGTTTTCAGCGGTACCAGCACCTTGTCGGCGGTCAGTTGGTTGATGTCACGCAAGGCTCGCTGCAAGGCCACCTGGTCCTGGATGATGCCCAGTTCCGGTTTGCCGGTGAAGTTGCCGATGCAGTGCACAAAGAACTGAATGTTCTTCTGGAACGCCGCGCAGGCCGGGAATGGCGTCTGGTTGCCACCTTGCAGGCCGTACAGCACCAGGCTGCCACGCGGCGCCAGCACATCACCCAGCAACGACATCTGCGGGCCACCCAAGCCATCGAACACCACGTCTACGCCGCGGTTGTCGGTGAACTTGTTGACTTGCATCAGCAGGTCCTGCTCTTCGGTGACGATGACCTTCTCGGCCCCGAGGGACA
Organism: Pseudomonas sp. G5001; assembly: GCF_013385475.1. Lineage (NCBI taxonomy): Bacteria > Pseudomonadati > Pseudomonadota > Gammaproteobacteria > Pseudomonadales > Pseudomonadaceae > Pseudomonas > Pseudomonas sp. G5001. The sequence continues at coordinate 32,079 of NZ_JACAPZ010000046.1, read as the reverse complement.
GCAGGTATTCGCGCTCATCACTGGTCTTGGTGGCGGCAATCACCCGCACCCCCAGGGCTTTGCCCAGCTGCACGAACGATGGGCCGGCACAGTGGCTGGCGTCCGTTACCAGGGCGAATTGCCCGGGTTTGACCCGCGCCAGGTCCATGTACGCAAAGTAGGCAATCAGCAGCGGCGTGTAGTGCACGCTGGCTTCGATCGGGCTCAGGACATCCGGGTAGCGGGTCAGCGCCGAGCGCGGCAGGACGATCTGTTCGCCGTACACCGGGTAGTCATTCGGGCTCTCGGCCGGGAAGCTGGCGACCTTGTCACCCACCGCCAGGTCGTCGACACCCTCGCCAACGGCCACAACCACGCCGGCCATTTCATGGCCAAGGCCGGAAGGCAAGCGGGCATGGGACGACGCCAGGTTCTGGCGCCACAGAATGTCGTACCAGCTGATGCCAATCGCCTCGACGCGCACCTGCACTTCGCCCGGTGCGGGCTTAGCGGCTGCATGCTCTTCGCATTTGAGCACCTCGGCCGGACCAAACTTGTGAAAACGGATCGTGCGGGACATCGCAAACCTCGTCAAAGTAACCTCTATTGCCATGAACTCTATCTGGGCTTTCGGGGCAAGACCACCGGTCGCCGTTAATAGTCGACATGCCTGTCATTGATTCCGCACATACGGAAAAGGTGCCAAGCCATGTAGGAAAACTGAATTAGCCGGTGCAGAGTACCAGCCTTTCCCCGTAAGATTCATGCCGGTCATTGTTCTTATATGACCGCTCCCGTCAAGTTTACTGACGCCGCCTGGGACACAAGATGAACCGTAACGACCTGCGTCGTGTCGACCTCAACCTGTTGATCGTATTCGAAACCTTGATGCATGAGCGCAGTGTGACCCGCGCTGCCGAGAAACTGTTCCTTGGCCAGCCGGCCATCAGCGCAGCCCTGTCACGCCTGCGCGGCCTGTTCGACGACCCGTTGTTCGTGCGTACCGGACGCAGCATGGAGCCCTCGGCCCGTGCGGTAGAAATCTTCGCCCTGCTCTCCCCGGCCCTGGACTCGATTTCCACGGCCGTCAGCCGCGCCTCCGAATTCGACCCGGCCACCAGCACCGCGGTATTCCGCATCGGCCTGTCGGACGACGTCGAATTCGCCCTGCTGCCGCTGCTGCTCAAGCGCCTGCGGGCCGAAGCCCCCGGCATCGTGCTGGTAGTGCGCCGCGTCAACTACATCCTGATGCCCGGCCTGCTGGCCTCCGGCGAAATCTCCATCGGCGTGAGCTACACCACCGATTTGCCAGCCAACGCCAAACGCAAAGTCCTGCGCCGCAGCAAGCCGATGCTGTTGCGAGCCGACAGCATGCCGGGCTCCATGAGCCTGGATGACTTCTGCGCCCGGCCCCATGCTCTGGTGTCGTTTGCCGGGGATTTGAGCGGGTTTCTGGATGAAGAACTGGAAAAACTGGGCCGCAAGCGCCACGTAGTCCTGGCTGTGCCGCAGTTCAATGGGCTCGGGACATTGCTGGCGGGCACCGATATTGTCGCGACCGTGCCGGACTATGCCGCTGAAGCGTTGACTTCAGCGGGTGGCTTGCGGGCTGAGGAGCCGCCACTGCCGGTGCGCACATTTGAATTGCACATGGCGTGGCGTGGGTCACAGGACAATGATCCGGGGGAACGGTGGTTAAGGTCGCGGATTCAGATGTTCTTCGGCGACCCGGACAGCCTATAAAGCAACAGCACCGCCGGGCATCACACCGAACTCGTCACTTCGCTCTGAACAGATTGCAATTCCCCGGGAACCGGCTCATCGCTGGCGATCGGCCTTGGGCCTTGAATCACGGCCAGGCGCCCGATGCTCGGCGAGCTTTTTTTGCTCTTGTTTGAATTGCTGTTGCCAGCGGGCCAGCGCCTCAGCCCCGTCCGATGCCTGCACCGCCATTGGCACAGACACAATCATCCCGAAAAGCGTCCAGATAAGGAGTTGCTTCATTTCATCTCACCTTCGTTGTTTTAGCTGAAACGGGTTCGGATATCGGCACGCTGGTATTGGTCGAGCAACCCCGCCAAATCCCGGTAACAAGCAGCCAGGTCGCGGGCACCAAGGCGGATCAGTGATCTCGACGTACGCCGGGCCTGGGCCGCGCAGATCGCTGAATCGAAGGCATATCTGGCAATACGCCGATCGCCCGTTTGCACACACCTGGCGATTGACGAATCAGGCTCCAGGTCGCGTGTCTTGCGGTGCAGCAACCTTAACTGTCGACCCAGTTGAAGCGAGACGGCACCAGCCTCATCGGCGCCCAACAGCGCTTGCAGGGCAACCATCCGGTGCTGTTGCGTGGCCTGCCACTTCAGAAGATCCATGCGGTGCCCGTGACGCAGTAACCGGCGTGTGTCCTTGTGCAGCGCGGTCCTCAGGACGTCGGCGTGGCTGGCAGGTTTCCCCGGCAGCAACTGGAAGGCCAGCAGGCAGATAGCAAGCGTCACCATCCAGGCCAGGGCTTGATTCGCGAAGTCAGCGAAGTCGTATTGGGCGGTCCCGGCGGTGCCGACCAGGGTATTGAACGTAATCAGGTAGGCGACGCCTTGCAGGGCATGGCGCGGCCGGGTCGTGGCATGAATCCCGACCGCCCAGAACGCAACCAGCACCACCGTGAGCAACCCGAACCCGCTGATGTGCGGCAACAGCAGGAACTTGCACCCCGCCGCTGCCAGGATTGCGTAGAAGGTTCCCCTGGCAAGGCTCGCAATGCCTTGCTCGGGCGCCGCGCTGGTGGCCAGCAAGGTGCAGAACGGACCCAGTACGGCCAGCAAGGTTGGCCCCTGGTCCCAGCCGGTGAGGTACCAGACAGCACCGGTCGCCAGTGTGGCCAGCAACGCTCGCACACCGTTACGCAGTGCAGCGCCGTAGTGTCGGTGAAACCCCACGGCGCGGGCCGGCGGCAGGGGCGCGCGCTCAAGGCAGGCAAAACTCGACAAGGCGCTGGCCAGTTCGGCCAATGGTTCATTCAGACGCCGCTGGCTCGCGCCTGGTTCAAGGCTGGCTTGCAGCTCCCGGACACGATCGGCCGCCACGCAAAACCCGGGCATGGCTTCAGCCAGCTGGCGCAACTGTGCGCCGATTCCAGCGTGCGAAGGTATCGCACATTCGTCGAGCACCACGGCATGCAGATACGCAAGTCCTGCCTGCAGGGTCGCCAGCCTGGCGCGGATCAGCACCGACTCGCCCCGACCAATCCCGAGAAGGTCGTCCACTTTGCTGATATCGATGGCCAGCGGGTCCTGCGCACGCGCCGGCCCGCCGTCAAACCGCACGGCCAATAACCGCAGGGTGCGCGACGAGACGTCGCGAAGTGCCATGGTCAGTGTGCGCTCGACGGTCTTGCGGCTGAATAACGTGGCCACCAGGCTCAGGCTCAACACCCCCAGAACAACGGCCGTGCCCCGCCCGACGATATGTTCGAAACCTTGCTGTGGCGCGACGATGGCGGGCCCCAGGGCCAGGCAAACGGTGTAGCCGGCGACCACCGCCGCCGTGGCCTGGTAGTGCCGAAGCACGGTCATGGCGCCGACACAAAGGCCCAGCCATACCCCGATCCCGAGGATAAACAGCAGCATTTGCTGGGCGAACAGGCTGGTCAGGACCAATGCCACAGCCAACCCCACCAGGGTGCCCAGTGCCCGGTGGAAGCCCTTGCCAACCACTGCCCCCTGCAGCGGATGGATCAGCAACAACACGGTTGAGGCGGCCGAGAACGGCGAATCCAGGTGTAATTGGAACCCCAGCCACAGGGCCAATGAGGCCGCCAAAAGACTACGCAGCACATAGCCCGAGGTAGCAGCTTCCCATGCCCCCAGCATGCGCAGTGCACGGAGCATCACATGAACGCCTGAAGCCATTGCACCAGCCTCCAGCGCGGCGCCGTGCCCTCCTCGGCAACCTCGATGCTGGCGGTCATCCCCGCCGCCAACTCCACACCGGGCGGCACCTTGTCCAGTTCAATCCGCACGGGCACGCGCTGGGCCAGGCGTATCCAGCTGAACGTAGGCGCCACCTGGGGCAAACCACTGTTACTGCGCAGCTCGTTACCGTCGGCAATGCCCCGACCAATGCTCGCCACATGCCCTTCGAGCAGCGGTGAAAAACCCATCAGCTTGATGGACGTCACAGCCCCCACCCGAACACCAGCCAGCTTGGTCTCCTCGAAGTAACCGGTGACCCAGAAGCTATGGCTATCGACCACAAAGATATTGGTCTCGCCCGCTGCCGCGTAGTCACCCGGCTGCAGCCGCAACTGGGTCACATAGCCGTCGACCGGCGAACGAATCGTCGTGCGGTCCAGATCCAGCCGCGCATGGGCCAGTTGGCTGCGGGCCGCATCCAGGCGCGCCCTGGCCACCGCCAGGTCCCGGGCTGCGTTGTCGGTTTCCTCCCGCGCAATCGCATCGCCGAGCTGATTGCGGCGTTTGAGCTGTGCACTGCGCTGCTCGAAAACACTGCGCGCCTCGGCAAGCTCGGCCGTGCGCTGTTGCTGGGCAAGCAAGTAGCTGCTGCGATCGATCTGGTAGAGCAACGCGCCCTTGGCGACCCACTGGTTGTCGCCCACCAGCAGGTGTTCGACCTGGCCGGACACCTCGGGGGCAATACGGATAACTTGTGCGCTGACACGCCCGTCCCGCGTCCAGGGGGCCAACTCATAGGCACGCCACAGTTGCGTGCAGAACAGCAATGCGGCCAGCCCGAGCACCAGGGTGACGAGGGTCTTGAGGATGTGTTTGATGATCATCGCGCTGCCCTCAAAAGCTCAGAACCAAGGTCGAGAGCACGATCAGCGACACAAAGAAACGCGCCAGGCTGGGGTGCCAGGCCCAATCCAGCCAGCGCCGCAGGGCCCGCTCCAGTAGCCCGTACACCAGGGCTGCAACGCCGACGTAGAGCAAGAACGGAGGAATGTAGAGGTGGGCAATCGTGATTTCGCTGAGCATCGGTTGAATCTCGCAGTCGGCAATCACCTTGATCGCCTTGATGAAGATGGTAGGGACTGCAAGGTCGTGCCGATATTGAGTATGCTGCCAGGATATAATCAATTTCAGACAATCGAGGCGGTGCAACATGGGCGAGATGAAGCTCCAGGGCGTTGATCAATTCGAACTGGACAGTTTTGATCAGCCCGCCGTCGCGTTGATGCTCGGCAGCCAGCGCAACGACACCGAATTCCCCGTGCACAGCCACCGCAAAGGCCAACTGGTGGTGGCATATCACGGCGGTATCGTGTGTACCGTAGAGGATGGCGTGTGGATGGTGCCGTCGGGCTTCGGCGTGTGGATTCCGGGCGGTATCGCCCACAGCAACCGGGTGACCGCCAACGGCAGGATCGGCTATCTGTTTATCGAGCCCGGCGCCGCCGCGCTACCGGAGAAATGCTGCACGCTGGTGCTTTCGCCGCTGGTCCTGGCGTTGATCCTGCACCTGAGCGCCCAGCCCCAGGATTATCCGCCTGCCTCTGCCAATTCGCGCGTGGCGAGCGTGCTCCTTGAACAACTGGAACTGGCTCCTTCGGAGCAGTTGTACCTGCCGCTCCCCGCTGCTACGCAGTTGCGCTTCATCGCCCGCGGCCTGGCCCAGGACCCGTCAAACCGTTGCACCATGGCCCAGTGGGCACGCCAGGTCGCCATGAGCGAGCGGTCCCTGGCGCGGCTGGTCAAGAGTGAGACCGGCCTGACATTTGGCCAATGGCGCAAGCAATGGCAAATCATCGTGGCCTTGCAGAGCCTGGCCGAGGGCGAATCGGTGCAACGGACCGCCGAGGCGCTGGGGTATGAGTCGGTCAGTTCGTTCATCAGCATGTTTCGCAAGACGCTGGGCTCGTCGCCGGCGCGTTATATCCGTCGTACTGCAACGCGCTAGCCTCGGGGAGCCTCAATCACGTTCACCTGCTCCGCCAGCAACACCGGCAATTGCACCTGCAAAAACGCGACCCACGTGCGCACCTTGGCATCCAAAAAACGCCTCGACGGATACACCGCGAAAATGCTGCGCTCCCTTAGCCGATAGTCGGGCAACAGCCGTACCAGCGAACCTTCCCGCAGTGCCGCGCTTGCACTGAAAAACGGCAACAGACTGATGCCCATGCCTTCCTGCGTCGCCTTGACCATCGCATCCGCGACATTGGTCCTGAAGGTGTCACCCGGCGAAATCGCAATCTCGCCCTCTTGCCCCTTGAACAACCACGCATCCTCCTGGAAATCCTGCAGATGCAACCGTCGATGCTGCATCAACTGCTGCGGATGCTCGGGCACGCCGTACCGGGCCAGATACCCCGGTGCCGCACAGGGCACACTGAACAACTGCCCGATCGTCTGACTGACCAGCGCCGAATCCGGCAACGAATGGGCGATGGAGATCACCACGTCGTGACCCTCTTCAAGCGGGTCCGGGTTGTGCTGGGACAGGGTCAACTCGATGGACACGTCCGGGTATTGCTCGCTGTAGCGGGCAATCAGCGGCGTGATCAGCACCCCCAACCCGCTCATGCAATGCACCCGCAATCGCCCGCGCGGGTTGAGGTGCGCGCCGCTGGCTTCTGCCGTGGCTTCCCTGACGTCTTCAAGAATGTCGCGACAGCGCAACAGAAAGCGCTCGCCCGAATCGGTAAGGCCCAGGCGTCGGGTGGTGCGTTGCAACAGGCGGGTCTGCAGGTGTTTTTCCAGCTCGCAGATCAACCGTGATACGTGTGCCCCGGACAGGTCCAGCGCCTCGGCCGCTGCGGCAAAGCTGCCAGTGTCGACAACCCGGGCAAACACCTGCATGCCATTGAGCAAATCCATCAACATTGCCCCTCGATTGCTACGTGATACGTACGAGTCATTCACCTGTTCCTGTCTTTATCCCGCTGCGGCAATCACTAAAATGAACCCTACTCACAGAGGAACTCATCATGAATATCAAATGGCTCAGCCTGCTCCTGTTTTTCACCGCCGCCGGCGCCATGGCGGCCGGCAGCAATGAAGCACTGGATATCCAACACGTTGTTTCAATCACGCCCGTGCCGGGCAGTTGCCAGGTAGAACCGGCGACCATGGTGTATCTCGACAGCCAGGGCGCCAGCCATACTGTCAACTACCAGGTCATGGGCACGTGCCAGGGCGGGGTTTAAAGCAGCTTCCAGGTGTAACTGAGGATCAGCCGGTTCTCGTCGATGTCGCTGCGGTAGTTTGAACGGGCCATGACATTGCGCACCCGAATGCCCAGGCCGCTCAATGTGCCGCTTTGCACCACATAGCCGATATCCAGGTCGCGCTCGCGATCCTTGCCTTCATAACCCGCGCCGGTGGTCACGTTGTTACCGGTGATATAACGCACGGTGGTGGTCAGCCCCGGAATGCCCAGCACCACGAAGTCATAGTCGTACCGCACTTGCCAGGAGCGCTCGTCGGTGTAGGCAAACTCGTAGGTGGGTACTTCGTTGCCCAGCGGCGTGATGTTGGCGAAGACCCGCGGGAAGGCACTGTCGCCATACATGGCTTGATAACCGACGTAGAAGATATGGCCGCCATGCTTGGCCGACAGCAGCGAGAAAAACGCCTGGTTGTCGATCTTGCCGAGCAGTTTGTCGCCGTCTTCCCGGGCATCGTAGTAGCCGAGGTTGGCGCCGAGCGTCCACTCACCCATTGGCTGGCTGTGCTTGAGGCCGACAAAGTCCTGGCGGTAGATGTCCTTGAGTTGGCCATGCCAGTAGCTGACGCTGGTGCGGTTGGTGTTGAAGGCGTAGTCGCCGCCGACGTAGTTGAACCCATCACTTTCAGCGCCGCGTTGCGGCACATGGCCGAGCATGGCGATCATTTTCTCGTCGCCGGCTTCGTTGCGCAGGCTGGTGGTGGTCAAGTGCCCGGCCTGCAGCGCAAGGCCGGCGATTTCGCCGGAGCTGACACTCACGCCCTGATAGCTCGGCGGCAGCAAGCGGATATCGCTGAAGGCCAGCACCGGCAGGTTCGGTTGCAGTTCGCCGACCTTCAATTCGGTCCTGGAAAACCTGGCCTTGAAGGTCAGGCCCAAACGGCTGTAATCATTCGGGGCGCTGCCGTCGCCCTTGACCGGGAGCAGGCCGGTATTGGTGCGGTCCGGGCTGCTGTCGAGCTTGAGGCCGAGGGTGCCCAGGGCATCCAGGCCAAAGCCCACGGGCCCCGGGGTGTAGCCGGATTTATAGGTCAGGATAAAACCCTGGCCCCACTCCTCTGCCTTTGATTGCTTGTTGGCGCCGACGATGTCCGAGAAATCGCGGCTGAAGTAATAGTTGCGCGCCTGCAAGGTGGCGGTGGAGTCCTCGAAAAACCCGCCCTCGGCCGCCGTCGCCGCAAGGGGCACGCCCAACAGGGATAGCCAGATACGTTGTGTGTTCATGTCGTTGCTCTTAGTTATTGTTATCGACAGTTACTGCGCCGGGGCGGCGATCACCTCCTGCCGGCCCCGACGTTCATTCAGCGCATACGCCGTCATTGCCAGCACGGCGATGGCCCCGGGGATGGCAAAGGCCATGAAGTTCAGGTGCAGCGGCAGTTCAATCCCCATCAGCGCGCCGCCCAGCAGCGGGCCGACGATGGCGCCGGTACGACCGATACCGGAAGCCCAGCCCAGGCCGGTGGCTCGAATGTTCAAGCCATAGAGTTGTGCGGCGCCGGCGTACAGCAGGATTTGCGTGCCGATGGTGGTGGCGCCGGCAAAAAAGATCAGCAGGTACAGGACCGGCATCGGGCTCTTGATACCCAGCAGGCTGATGGAGAGCAGCGCGGCGATAAAGAAACCGATCACCACCTTCACCAGGTTAAGCCGGTCACACAGCCAGCCACCGACAAGCGCCCCGGCGATGCCGCCAAAATTCAGCGCCAGCAGGAACGACAGGCTCGATCCCAGGCTGTAACCGGCACCCGCCATCAGTTTGGGCAGCCAGGAACTCAGGGCGTAGACCATCAACAGGCAGCAGAAAAACGCGACCCAGATCGCCGCCGTCCTCAAGGCCAGGCCGTGGCGGAACAACTCCAGCACCGAAGCGCCCTTGCCTTTACCGGCGCTGACGAGCAGTTGGTCTTGCGGGTCGATCCGGGTCTGCGGCGACAGGCGCTTGAGCAGCTCACGCGCCTGTTCCTTGCGGCCCTGGCGAATCAGGAACCCGATGGACTCAGGCAGCCAGTACACAATCAACGGCATCAGCAGCAGCGGGATCGCCGCGGCGAAGAACATGGACGACCAGCCAAAACGCGGCAGCATGAAAATCCCCACGCCGGCCGACAGCATGCCGCCCAGCGAGTACCCGCCAAACATCACCGCCATCAGGATGCTGCGCATTTTCTTCGGTGCGTATTCGGTAATCAGTGCGGCCGCATTGGGCATCAGGCCGCCACAGCCGAGCCCGGCAATAAACCGGCAGATTCCGAACTCAGTCGGGTTGCTGGCAAAACCGTTAATCACCGTGGCGACGCTGAACAAGGCAAAGCAGATGGCGATGCCTTTGCGGCGACCGAACTTGTCGGCCAGGCTGCCGAAGACCAGCGCGCCGAACATCATCCCGAACAGCGCATAACTGCCCAGAGCGCCGGCCTGCAGGGGCGATAGTCCCCATTCCTTCATGATCGACGGCAAGACCACGCCGTAGATGAACAAGTCATAACCGTCAAAGATCAACAGCACAGCACACAGGCTGACCACCAGCCAGTGGAAACGATTGAAATGGGCATTATCGATAATCGAATTGACGTCATGGGTACGCATGGCAGTGCTCTCATTATTGTTGTTGTGAGTCAGTGTCTGCAGGTACGGCGCTGGGTCAGCCGAGGTCGCCGCCTCCTACCGGCAAGGTGACGCCCGTGATGTAGGAGGCCTCATCAGAGGCCAGAAACAGAATCGCGCCGGCTTGTTCGTCGATGCTGCCGTAGCGCTTCATCGGGCTGCTGTCGAGGGTCTGGTCGACGATCTGCTGGTACCAGACGCGCTCCTGGTCGCTCTGGGGCTGGCTGTTGCGCGGGATCCGCCGCGGTGGCGCCTCGGTGCCACCGGGTGCGGTGGCGTTGACCCGAATGCCGCTGCCGGCGGTCTCCAGGGCCAGGCACGCGGTCAAGGCGTTGACGCCGCCCTTGGCCGCGCCATACGGCACACGGTTCACTCCGCGCGTGGCCACGGACGAGACATTGACGATGGCACCGCTGCCCTGCTCCAGCATGTAGGGCAACACGCAATGGCAGCACCACAGGGTCGGGAACAGCGAGCGGCGCACCTCGGCTTCGATTTCGTTCTCGGCGTAGTGCTCGAAGGGCTTGGCCCAGATAGTCCCGCCGACGTTGTTGACCAGGATGTCGATACGCCCGAACCGCGCCTTGGCAGCGGCCATCACACGGGCACATTCGGCATGCTGCTCCAGGTCGGCGGTGAGGATCAGCGCCCGCTCATGCTGCAATTCATGCACGAGTTCCGAGCGATCGACGGCCACCAGCCAGGCGCCCTCTTCCAGCAAACGCTCGGCAACCCGCCGACCGATGCCCTGGGCGGCGCCGGTCACCAGCGCAACCTGGGTGTTGAAACGTGGAGTCATGGGGGATTCCTCAGGCGGCGTCGCCGGTGACGATGGCGTTGGGGGTGAACTTCTCGTAGTGGAAGCTGGCGGGGGTGACGCCCTGGTTCTTGAAGTGCTGGCGTACCGCGTCGACCATCGGTGGCGGCCCGCACAGGTACACATCCACGTCGCCATCGTTCAGCACGTCAGCGGCCATGTGCTGGGTGACATACCCCTGCCGGGGGTGAGCGGTCTGGGGGTCGGCCACGCAGGTGACAAAACCGAAGTTGGGCAGGCGTTGGGCGAACGCCTCCAGCGCCTCGACCATCACCAGGTCCTGGTCCCGCGTCACGCCGTAGATCAGCGTGACCGGCCGGGTTTCCTCGCGCTCGGCCAACACTTCAAGCATCGACAGGAACGGCGCCAGCCCCGTACCACCTGCCAGCAACAGCAGTGGCCGCGCCACTTCGCGCAGGTAGAAACTGCCCAGCGGCCCGGTCATCGGTACCGCGTCGCCCGGCTGGGCACGCTCCAGCCAGCCACTCATCAACCCGCCGGGCACATGCTTGATCAGGAAGCTCGCGCGTTTGTCGCCGGGGCGACTGCTGAAGGAATACGCGCGGGTCTGCCCACTGTCGGGCACGCCGATATTCACGTATTGCCCCGGCAGGAACACCGGCGCCTGATCCAGTTCGAAGCTGACTTCCAACGCTGCATCGGCATGCCGGGTAATACTCGCCACCGTCGCGGCAAATTGCGCGGTGCCGGTCTTGCAGGCACCGGACGGCACCGGCACGGCAATCACGCAATCGGATTGCGGCACCATCTGGCAGGTGAGCACCTGGCGCTCAGCGGCTTCATCCTCGCTCAGGGCGTCTTCGATGTAGTCGTCGCCCAAATCATAGGCGCCGGTTTCACAGCGGCATTTGCAGGTGCCGCACACACCGTCGGAGCAGTCCATGGGCAGGTTGATACGTTGGCGAAAGGCCGCGTCGAGGACCTTTTCACCCACCTTGCAGTCGATGAAACGGGTTACCCCGTCCTCGAAGTTCAGGGCAATGGAGTACGTCATGGGCGTGTCCTCAGATGTGGTAGATATCGATGACCTGATGGATGTAGTCGTTTTTCAGCACCACCTTCTTGCGCGTGATCAGCGGCTGTTCGGCGCTGATGTCGAGGCGATAGAACGAGGTACCGAAGTACGTATCCGTGGTCTTGTAGCGATGGCTGAGGGTTTGCCAGTTGAAACGCAACTCCACGTGCTGCCCGTCGTCGGCCAGCACTTCGAGGTTGGTGATCAGGTGCGCGGTGCGCGGCTCCGGGGTGCTGGCGCTGGAGCGCTCGGTCTTGATCCGGAACACCCGGTCTTCCAGGCCGTCGCGGCTGGGGTAATAGATCAGCGAGATTTCTCTCTGGGGGTCTTCGGTCAGCGTGTCGTGGTCGTCCCAGGCCGGCATCCAGTACTCGACCTTGGGTGAATAGCATTCGAGCCACTCATCCCACTGGCGGTCATCCAGCAGGCGGGCTTCGCGGTACAGAAAGTCCAGCAGGCGGTCACGGGAAGCACTCATGCCAGCACCTCCTTGTCCGTCGCGATCAAGCCTTGCTGCTCCCGTTCGATAGCGCGTTGCAGGCTCTGGGCCCAGTGGGCGTGCTGGCGCACGAACAGGCCTTCGTCCTCGGTCTTGACGCCACTGAGCTGCGGATTCATGCCCATGGCCCGGGCGTTTTCGTCAGGGCCTTCGACCCACTGTTTGGCGCCGCGACTGAGGTCATTCCACAAGGTGGTCGCGCCCTGGTAGCCGGTCTGGCAGGCGCGGAATTCTTCCAGATCGTCCGGTGTACCCATGCCGCTGACGTTGAAGAAATCTTCGTACTGGCGGATGCGCGTGGTGCGTTCCTCGGCACTTTCGCCCTTGGGTGCCATGCAATAGATCGTGACTTCGGTCTTGTCGACCGCGATTGGCCGTACCACGCGGATCTGCGTGGAGAACTGGTCCATCAGGTACACATTCGGGTAGAGGCACAGGTTGCGGGTTTGGTCGACGATAAAATCGGCGCGTTCCTGGCCCAGGCGCTCGGCCAGCGCCTTGCGATGGGCATGCACCGGACGCACTTCGGGGTTGAGCAGGCGCGTCCACAGCAGGATATGGCCATGCTCGTAGGCGTACACGCCGCCCAGGCTTTTCGACCAGCCATTGGCATCCACGGTGCGCGTGCCTTCGGCTTCGTAATTGCGCCGGCCCATGGTCGCCGAGTAGTTCCAGTGCACGGAGCTGACGTGATAACCGTCGGCGCCGTTTTCGATCTGCAGCTTCCAGTTGCCGTCATACACATATGACGAACTGCCCCGCAGCACCTCCAGCCCCAGCGGGGCCTGATCGACCATCTGGTCGATGATCACCCGGGTCTCACCCAGGTAGTCGCTCAGCTCCGGCACCGTCTCGCTGAGGCTGCCGAACAGGAAGCCGCGATAGTTTTCGAAGCGACCAAGGCGTTTCAAGTCGTGGGAGCCGTCACAGTCGAAGCTGTCGGGGTAGGCGCCGGTCTTGGCGTCCTTCACTTTGAGCAGCTTGCCGGCGTTGCTGAAGGTCCAGCCGTGGAACGGGCAGGTAAACGAGCCTTTGTTGCCTTGTTTACGGCGGCAGAGCATCGCGCCACGGTGGGCGCAGGCGTTGACCAGGCCGTGCAGCGTGCCGTGTTTGTCACGGGTGATGACCACGGGCTGGCGGCCGATCCAGGTGGTGAAGTAGTCGTTGATCTCCGGCACCTGGCTTTCGTGTGCCAGGTAGACCCAACCGCCTTCGAAAATGTGCTTCATTTCCAGGGCAAACAGGTCGGGGTCGGTAAAGATGTCGCGGCGGCAGCGGAACACCCCAGTGGCGGGATCTTCCTGGACGGAGTCGCGCAATTGTCGGGCGAGTCGGTCGAATGTGCTGATCATGGGGTAGGCCCTCGGTTGTTCTTGTATCAGGCCCCCCCACCTTATGTGCTTGCCCTACCCCTCAATATCCGCTGACTGCAATTCGTTATCCGCCTGGCGCGAGCCGGCGCTTCCACGTTTGCGAAGGCAGCTCGCCAAAGCGTTTGCGATAGGCCTCGGAGAACCGCCCCAAATGCACAAACCCATGATCCAGCGCCACCTCCGTCACGCTGCGCGCCGTGGCCAGTTGCAGCATGGCGTGCACCCGCTCCAGCTTGCGCTGGCGCATGTAGTCACGGGGTGACAGGCCGACCTGGCGTTCAAACAAGGTATACAACGAACGCTCGCTGACCCTGGCGATGGCCATCAGTTGTTCGACGCTGATGTCGTCGGCCAGGTGCTCCTCGATGAACTGACGCACGGCTTCAAAGCCCCCACCCTGATCCGGTCGCGGAATCACCCGCAGGACGTTGCTGGCCAGCAGCGCCAACAGCTTGTTCGCCACAATGCGCTCGTACAGGCCCTGCACTTCGGGTTCGGCGGCGTTTTCGGCCTCATGGCAGATCAGCCCCAGCAATTGCAGGAACCCACCCATTTCGGCAAGTGCGTGGCGCGGCGCCGCAAAACGGATGCCCGGCTGCGGCAACGTCCAGTGCTGCTCAAGGCAGGCGTTTTCCAGCAGGCGCACGGGCACCTTGACGATGAATTTTTCGCAGTCGGCGGAATAGGTCAGGTCTACCGGGTCATCCGGGTTGATCAGCAGCACTTCGCCGGGGCCCAACACCTGCTCTTCGCCACGGGAGCTCGAGCGGCAGTGGCCGTGCAGCAGGATCTGCAGGTGGTAGATGGTTTCCAGCGCCACCGAGGTCACCCGCACCGGCGCGCCGTAGCTGATGCGGCACAGGTCCAGGCTGGAAAAGGTCCGGTGGCTGATGCTTGCCTGCGGGCGGCCCTTGGGCGGCAGGCGGATGCAGTGGCTGCCGACATGCTGGTTGACGTAGTCGGACACGGCATAGGCATCTGCACGGTCGAAAATCTGGCTGCGCTCACTCAATAGCACGGTCATGGTTGCGCCTTTTATTGTTATGGGCCCTGCGTATGTACTTCACCGCAGAGTGATGCGGGGGACGCAAACCGTCCAATATTCAATAGGTGTTGCGTCATACCCCGAAGGTATCGTGGGTTCACTTTCGCTGCAAAACCGACTCACCGGCCTGGGGCGGCAGCCGCAGGTTATCCAGCAGCGCCACGCCGGCGATCACCGCCACTAGAAGAAACGTCAGCTGGAAATCGGCGGTGGCGGCCTGCCCGGTATTGCCGTGAAAATTCATGGCAAAACGTAACAACAGCGCGCCAATCGCCACGCCCATGGCCATGCTCAACTGGAAGAACATGCTGAACAAGGTTGAGGCGTCGCTCATCTGCGCCTTGGGTATATCAGCGAACCCCAGGGTGTTGAACAAGGTGAACTGCATGGAGCGTGACAGGCCACCCACGAACAGAATGAACAGGATCAGCGTCCAGCTCATGCGCTCGTCCAAAAGCGCACAGGCCGCAATCGCGAGCACGCCAAGGATGCCGTTGATCATCAGCACCGAGCGAAAGCCCCAGCGCTGCATCACCGCCGTGGTGAACGGCTTCATCGCCAGGTTGCCGGCAAATACCGCGAGCACCAGCAACCCCGCATCGAATGCAGAAAGGCCGAACGCCAGTTGAAACATCAGCGGCAGCAGGAACGGCAAGGTGCTGATGGCCACCCGGAAAATCGACCCGCCGCACAGGCACACACTGAACGTGCGCACACTCACCACACCCAGCGCCAGCAATGGTTGGGCATGCCGGCGCATATGGCGCCAGGCAAAGGCGCCGAGCATTACGCCTGCAGCGCTGAGTAACAGGCCCTGCAACAAGCTGCCACGGCTTTGCCCGAGCAGTTCCACGCCGTACAACAGCGCCGCGCTGGCGACACCCACCAGCAGGAAGCCGCTGAAATCGAATGAGCGGGACGTCACCTCGTCGTGTTTGGGGATCAGTACCAGCGTGGCAATCAGCGCCAGCAGGCCCAGCGGCAGGTTGAGGTAGAAAATCCACGGCCAGGACGCGTGGGTAACGATAAACCCGCCCACAGGCGGCCCGAGTATCGGCGCCACCAGGCCGGGCCAGGTGATGAATGAAATCGCCCGCACCAGGTCTTTTTTCTCGGTAGCCCGCAGCACCGCCAGGCGCCCCACCGGCACCATCATCGCGCCGCTGATGCCCTGCAACACGCGCGCGGCGACGAAGGTCTGCAGGCTGTCGCTCCACCCGCACAGCAGTGACGACAGGCTGAACAGCACGATTGCCCAACCGAATACCCGCCGCGAGCCAAAGCGGTCGGCCAGCCAGCCGCTGATGGGAATGAACACCGCGACGGCGAGCATGTAGGCGCTCATACCGATGTTCACGTCCACCGCGCCCACGCCGAAGGTTTTGGCGATGTCCGGCAACGCGGTGGCGATCACTGTGGCGTCCAGGTTCTCCATGAAGAAGGTGACGGCGACCAACAAGGCAATCAGGGTTGAGCGGCGTTGGGAGGTCGACGTCATTGCTGTTCACTCATGGTTTCGAATCGGCACTTTATCAATAAGTGCGTCCTTTATGGTCCGCGAAATGCCTGCCTCACAACGTGGCGCCCGGTAACGAATTGCCCCGAATTGGGGTGCGCGCTTGCAAAAAACGGCTGTCTCACGCGTCAAAACCCATCAAAAACCTGAAAAAGTCATTAGTTGGCACGATAACCGCTTACTAGCTAATACAGGATTGTTGAACAATCCAAATCTCCCTGCATCCAGCAACCGAGGCGACGAACATGCAAAAAGGTCTGACGGGCAAGAACACCCTGCGCACATTGGCGCTAGCGATCACCCTGGCGTGCGTGACGCCGCTGCTGTCGGCTGCCGAAATCAAGGGCACCCTGAAACCGGGCGAGCTGTCCATCGGCTCCGACCTCACCTACCCGCCTTACACCTACCTTGAGCAAAAGACCCCGGCCGGTTTCGACCCGGAGTTCATGCAACTGATGGGCAAGCAACTGGGGCTCAAACCACGTTTTCTCGACACCCGTTTCGCCAACCTGATCCTCGGCGTCAACGCCCGGCGTTTCGACGTGGTGGCCTCGGCGCTGTACGTCACCCCCGAGCGCGCCAAACAGGTGGATTTCCTCAGCTACCTGAAGACCGGTTCTTCGCTGATGGTGCTCAGCACCGGCGACTTCAAGCCCCAGCGCCCGGAAGACCTGTGCGGCAAGCGCGTCGGGTCGATCAAGGGCGCGTCGTGGGTGCCAAAGCTGAACAAGGTTTCGGCGGACTACTGCCTCCCTGCGGGCAAGCCGGCGATCGAGTCGCGTGAGTTCCCGACGTCCCCGGAGGCCGCCCAGGCCCTGCTCGCCCAGGCGGTGGACGTGCAGATGGAAGACGCGGCGGTCGCCAAGATCACCGTGGAAAAACTGCAAGGCAAAACCGTGATCAGCTCCAGCGAGTTGATCTACCCGGTGGTGGTCGGCCTGGCCGTGCGCAAGGAAAACCCGGCACTGCTCCAGGCGCTGACCGGCGCCCTGAGCCAGATCAAGCAGGACGGCAGCTACGGCAAGCTGCTGGCGCGCTACAACCTGGCCGAGCCGAACGCCGCCGAGATCAGTGCGGCACTGGGTAACTGAAACGCGGAGCACCTTTATGCAATTCGATTGGCACTACACCCTGGGCTTGTTATGGAACGGCGACTTCTGGCGAGCCGTCGGCACCGTGGTCGAACTGAGCCTGGAAACCTGGCTGCTGGGCATTGTGCTGGGGTTTTTCCTGGCCCTGGCGCGGCAGTCGGAGCGCCGCTGGCTGCGGGACTCCGCTGGCGTCTACATCTGGTTCTTCCGCAGCCTGCCGTTGCTGGTGCTGTTGATCTTCGTCTACAACCTGCCGCAGGTGTTTCCGTCCACCAGCGCGGTGTTGTCCAACCCCTACTCCGCGGGCCTGATCGCCCTGGTGCTGAGTGAGGCGGCCTACATCGCCGAGATCCATCGGGGCGGCCTGCTGGCGGTGGTCAAGGGGCAGCGCGAAGCCGGCAAGGCGCTGGGCGTGGGTTATCGCGGCGTGCAGCGGTTGATTGTGGTGCCGCAGGCGCTGCGGGTTGCGTTGCCGACACTGGCCAACGAATACATCACCATCGTCAAGCTCACCTCGCTGGTGTCGGTGATTTCGCTTTCGGAAATCCTGCTGGTGGGCCAACAGCTCTACACCCAGAACTTCCTGGTGATGGAGACCATGCTGGCCGTGGCGTTCTATTACGTGTTCATCGTGACGGTGTTCAGTTGGCTGTTGCGGGTGCTGGAGAACCACCTGGACGTGACCCGGCGCAAACCCAAGGCCATCGCCCCCGCCATGCTCGACCAGGTGGCGACGCGTCGTGCCCCCGGCCAGGCCGAGCCCGGCGAGTTTGCCTTGCAGGCCCGCGGGGTGCGCAAGGCCTATGGCGAGCTGGAAGTGCTCAAGGGCGTCGAACTGAATGTGCGCTGGGGCGAGGTGGTGTCGATCATCGGCCCGTCAGGCTCTGGCAAAACCACACTGATTCGTACCATGAACGGCCTCGAAAGCCTCGACCGTGGCGAAATCACCCTGCAAGGCCAGCCGTTCCTGCGTGGCAGCCAGGAGCCGCAAGGCGCGCTGGGGCACAAGGTGCATATGCGCGGCATCGTGCATGTCGGCATGGTGTTCCAGGGGTTCAACCTGTTCCCGCATAAAACCGCCCTTGAGAACGTGATGCTCGCGCCGGTCTACCATGCCCATGGTAGCGGCGAAGAACTGCGCCTGTTGAGCCTGGCCCTGTTGCGCAAGGTCGGCATGCTGGAGCACGCCGGCAAATACCCGCACCAGCTATCCGGCGGGCAACAGCAACGGGTGGCGATTGCCCGCGCCCTGGCGATGCGGCCCTCGGTGATGCTGTTCGATGAACCCACCTCGGCCCTCGACCCGGAACTGGTGGGCGACGTACTGGCGGTAATCGAGGAATTGGCTCGCGAGGGCATGACCATGGTCATCGTCACCCATGAAATGAACTTCGCGTTCAAGCTTTCCGATCGTGTGGTGTTCATGGAAGGCGGCGAGATTATCCAGGACGCCGCACCGCGTGACATGCTCGAGCAACGCAGCGAACGCATGACCAAGTTCCTCAAAGACGTCCAACTGGCGTGAGCCCAAGGAGCCCCAACGTGAGCCAAGCCAAGGAACCCAGCCTGTCGCTGGCCGACCAGGTTGCCATCGAACTGCGCGAAGACATCATCGGCGGCCGCCTGCTGCCCGGCATGCCGCTGGTGGAAAGCGAACTGGTGAACGCCTACAACGCCTCGCGCAACACGGTGCGTGAAGCCTTGCACCACCTGGGCCGCGAAGGCCTGACCAGCTACGTGCGCAACAAAGGCGTGATCGTGCGCCGCCTGGGGGTGGAGGAAGTGCGTGACATCTTCAAGGTGCGACGCACCCTGGAGCTGCAGGCCATCGCCGCCAGCAAGCCGCTGCGCGAATACCAGTCCGACCTGATGCTGGAGTCCATCGAGGCCGCGCAGCTGGCCCAGGACCGCGAGAACTGGCAAGCCTTCGGCACCCACAGCCTGCGCTTTCACCAACATATTGTCGGGCTGATGCGCAGCCCGTTGCTGGACGAGTTTTTTACCCATATTGCAGCCCAGATGCGCCTGGTGTTTTCCAACGCGCCCAGCGAGGAAACCTTCCAGAAGCCCTGGCTGGAGCGCGACCGGCAGATTCACGACTTGCTGGTTGACGGCCACAAGCAAGCCGCCGGCGAAGCCCTGGCCAGCTACCTCAATGACTCCGAATCGCTGCTGCTGGACATCCTGAGCAGCATTCCAAAACCCTGAAGCGAGGACCCACCATGTACAAGGACTACCCAGCGGCCTACCAAGTCAGCAAAGGCGCTGCCTTGCAGGTCGACAAAGCCTTCTATGACCGCGTGCGCGAGTCCCGGGACGGGCGCACCCTGATCGAGCAATTCGAAGTGCCGATCCGCACCGGCCGAGCCTGGAAAGTACCGGCAGGCCATGTGTTCCGCGTGACCACGCCGGTTGGCCCGCAGGTTGGCGACTTCAACGTGTGGAGCGCCAACGACCCCCGCGAACGCATGTGGGCGGCACGCACCCGCCAGCTGCAAGGCGCGCACGTCACCACCTACGACCGCCTGTGGTCGAACCTGCCGTTTTTGCGGCCGATGGTCACCATCACCGACGACAGCCTGGCCGACTATGGCATCGACGAACACGGCGGGCGCCTGCACGACTTGCTGGGCACGCGCTGCGACCCTTACGTGAACAAGATGCTCACGGGCGAAGACTTCCACCACCACTGCCACTCCAACCTGACCCGCGCCGTGCTGCCCCATGGCCTGACCGAGTTCGACGTGCATGACGTGCTGAACATTTTCCAGTGCACCGGCCTCAATCACGACGACATGTACTTCATGAAAGCCTGCCCGGCCAAGCAGGGCGACTATCTGGAGTTCTTCGCCGAAATCGACCTGCTGTGTGCCCTCTCCACCTGCCCCGGTGGCGACCTGTCGCTGCCGATGTGGGGCCCGGATGCGGAAGACCCGTTGAAGGTCTGCCGTCCGCTGGGGGTGGAAATCTACCGCCTCGACGACGCGCTTCTGGAGGGCTGGAAACAACCCGAGCGCGCCGCCTATAACGGTAACCATGGCCTGTTGATTGCCAAGGCCGACTGGGAAAAGTAAAGGGCAGGCCCACACCTGGGGCGCCGCGCCTCAGGTGTTCTGCGCAATCCTGCGGCTGACAAAACTGAAGGCCAGCACGATAAAAATCAGCACGCCGGTTGCCACCTGCTGCCAGTAGAAGTTCCAGCCGATCAACAGCAAGCCATTGGCGATGACGTTGATGAACAGCACCCCCAGCAATGTGCCCGGAATATTCGCCCGGCCCTGGCGGTTCAATGTGGTGCCGATAAACACCGCACCAATCGCATTCAGCAGGAACGCATTGCCCGACAGCGGCACATAGGCACTCACCGTCGAACTGAGCAGGATCCCCGCCACCGCGCACACCAGCGCCGCCGCCAGCACCGTGGTGGTGACGATGCGCCGCACCGACAACCCCGAGTAATACGCCAGCAGCGGCTGGGTACCCTGGGCCAGCAGTTCGCGCCCCAGGCGTCCACGGGCCAGCAACATGCCGTAGACCACGGCCAATACCAGCACGATCAACAGCGGCAAGGGCACGCCCAAAGGGCTGAAGCTCGCCAGTTCCGGCTTGAAACCCTGGGCGATATAAATTGGCTGGCCGCCGTCCGAGAGCAGTTGCTGGGCACTGGTGCCGATAAACAAGGTGCCGAGGGTGGCCAGGAACGGGCTGATCCGCAGCCCCGCGATCAAGCCGGCATTGAACAGTCCTACCAGCAGCCCGGCGGCCAACGCACCGGCAATCGCCACACCCAGCCCGTGCCCGGCGTTAAGCAACACCACGAAGCTGAAGCTGGCGAAATCCAGCGCGGTGCCTACCGACAGATCGATGCCACCGGCCGCCACCGCATAGGTCATGCCGATCGCAACAATCGCCAGCAGCACGAAGTTATTCAGCACCAGGCTTTTCAGGTTGCCGCCACTGAGAAACCCCGGGGCCTGCCAGGCAAACACCACCACGATGGCCACGAACACCAGCGGCAACGTCAGGGGCAACAGCGAACGCCAGCCGCCATGGGCTTGCAGGATGGATACCTGACTCATGAATGTTCTCCCCGGTTCAATGCGCTGGAAGCGGCGACCACCAGCAGAATCAGCACGCCCTGGACACCGTTGACCCAGAAGCTCGATACGTTGAGCAACTGAAACCCGTTGATCAAAAAGCCGATCAACAGCGTCGCGAGCAAGGTGCCGGGGATGCTTGCCACCAGTCGCCGGGAAAACACCACGCCAAGAAAGGCTATGGCGACCACCGACAACAGCATGTCACCGGAGCCGGTGGTGCTGCCGCTGAAAAATGCCGCTGAACACAAAGCCGCCACCGCGGCACACAGCCCAGAGAGCAAATAACTGGAGAGTACGTAGGCCGGCACTCGAATCCCGGCGGCCTCGGCGGCGTGCGGGTACTCGCCGACGGCATGCAGGCGCAGCCCATAGGCGGTGTGCTGGATCAGCAGCGTCAACACAAAGGCCGTCACCAGCAACACCCAGGCGAGTGCCGGCACGCCCAGCCAGGTCCCGCCACTGAGCAGGTCGAGCAACGGTGAGTCAGTCGAGACCACGGTGTTTTCAGTGAGGACCAGCTCCAGCCCGGCCAGTACATTCATGCTTGCCAGCGTTGCGAGCAACGGTGGCAAGCGCAGCACCACCACGGCCAGGCCATTGAGCAGGCCCACCGCCAGGCCGCAACCCAAGGTCAGCAGCAGGCTTGCCCACAGGTCGAGGCCTGCGTTGTTGAGTCGACTGAACACGGCCGCACACAAGCCCAAATTGGCTGCCAGCGACAGATCAAGCCCGCCGGCCACCACGTTGGAGCCGCCGCCGATAATCACGCAGGTCAGGCCGAAGGCAAGTACGCCGAGGATCGCCGACTGGCTGAACACATTCGCGATATTGCCGACTGAAAAGAAGTTCGGCGCGGCGACGGCAAAGCCCAGCAAAATCGCGAGGAATACGCCCACCGAGCCGCGCCGCAACAGCAGTACCCATAACCGTTGGGACAAGCCAGGAGTAGCAGCTTCAAGCAGGGACATGCGCCACCTCCTGTTTCACCTGCACAGCCACTGTGGACTGCACCGCACCCGTGGCACACGCCAACAGTTGATCACTGTCCGCCTCACCGGCATGGAACTCCCCGGCTATTTCGCCGCGATGCAACACCAGGATGCGGTCGCAGATCCCCAACAGCTCGGGCAAATCCGAAGACAGCACCAGCACCGCTGCGCCCTCTTCCACCAGCCGCCCGATCACGCGATAAATCTCGACCTTGGCGCCGACGTCCACACCTACGCACGGTTCGTCCAACAGGTACACCGCCGAGCGCCGGCTCAGCCATTTGCCCAGGGCGACTTTCTGCTGGTTGCCGCCGCTGAGCTGGCTGACGGCAGCCTGCGGGCCCGGCGTCTTGATCGCCAACTCGTCGATCAGCCGCAGGCTTTCGGCCTGCTCCTTACGCTGGCTCAGTAACCCCCAGCGACTGAAACGCCCAAGCCCGGCGAGCGTGAGGTTTTCCAGCACCGACAGCAGCGGTGAAATCCCCTGGCTGCGGCGTTCTTCCGGCACCAGTGCAATCCCTTGGGCAATGGCTTCTCCGGGTGAACGCAGGCGCAACAAACGCCCCTCCAGATGAATGCTGCCGCTGTCGGCGCGCACCACACCGAACAGGGTCTTGAGCAGGTCCTTGGCGCCCGACCCGACCAGCCCGGTGAGGCCGACGATCTCGCCCCGACGCAATTCCAGGTCGATCTGCCGATAGCGCCGGGCCAGGCTCAGGCCGCGCACCTGCAGCAATGGTTCGCCGAACTCGACCTGCGCCTTGGGGTACATCTCCTGGACCTCGCGGTTGACCATCAACCGCGCAATCTGCGCGCTGGAGGTGTGCCGTGGCTCAACCACGGCCACATCTCGACCATTGCGCAACACCGTCACTTCATCGCACAGGCTGTCGATTTCCTGCAGGTAATGGGAGATGTAGAGAATCGACAAACCCTGGTCCCGCAGGCGCTTGACGATCCGCAGCAGCTGGTCGACTTCGCGCTTGACCAGCGCCACGCTGGGCTCGTCGAACACCAGGATCTTCGGCTGGCGAATCAACGCCCGGGTGATTTGCAGCACCTGGCGCTCGGCGCTGTTCAGCTCGCCTACCAACGCGTCGGCGCGCAGTTGCAGCTCAAAATATTCCGCCAGCAAACGTTCGGCCTCGCGCTGCTGCCGGCGCCGGTCGACAAACGGACCACGGCGTAATTCATGGCCGAAAAACAACGCCTCGCCCACGGTAAAACTCGCCGGCAACAGCCGCTCCTGATGGATGAACTGCACGCCCAGCGCGTCCACCTGGCGCGGCGACAGTGCGGAGTACACCTGACCGTCAATGCTCACCTGCCCCGAGTCCGCTTTGTGGATCCCCGCCAAGACCTTGATCAAGGTCGACTTGCCGGCACCGTTCTCGCCCACCAGGCCGTGAATGGTGCCGCGCTCGACCTTCAGGCTCGCATCATCCAGCGCCAGGGTGGCGCCGAAGCGTTTGCGCAGGTGCTGCAAGTGCAACGCGGCCATCAATCACCCCGCAGTTGCTGGACCTGCGCCAGGTTGGCGGCGGTGGTCAGCAGCGTCGGCACATGGGTTTCCTTGGGCAGGTCGCGCTGCCCGGCCAGGTAGCGGGCCACGTTCTGCACAGCAGTCTTGCCGATCAGCGCCGGTTGCTGGGCGACTACCGCGCCCACCGGCGAATTGGCCTGGCCGAGCAGCTCCAGTACCTCCGGCGTACCGTCCACGCCGTAGGTCTTGATCTCGGTGCGCTTGGCGTCGATCAACGCCTTGCTTGCCCCCAGTTGCGGAATGTCCCACGCCGCCCAGATCGCCGAGACACTGCCGGCCGGGTACTTGTTGAGCAATGCGGACACCTGGGAATAGGCATCCTGCACGGTGTTGGGGATCACATCCCGCAGCTCCGGCTTGATGATTTCCAGTTGCGGGTGATCCTTGAGCGCCAGCTTCAACTGGTCGTAGCGAATCGCGCACACCGGCACGCCGTAGAAGCCGTTGAACACCAGGATCTTGCCCTTGCCGCCGGCATCCTTGATCAACTGATCGGCCAGGGCCTTGCCGGTGGCGACATTATCCGAGGTGGTGTTGTTGAGGCTGTACTGCGACGGCGCGTCGATGGTGAACAGCGGGATGCCGGCCTTGCTGATGCGCTTGAGCCACGGGTCGATCACGCTCAGGGTGCCGAGGGTCTGGATCACCGCATCGGGTTTCTGGGTGACCACGGTTTGCAGTTGGGTCACCAGGTTCTTGTCATTGCGCCCGGCGTCGAGGGTGATGGGCGTGCCGCCGAGGCGCTTGATCTCGTCGACCTGGGCCTGGAAGGCCTTGATATCGAAGTAGTGACTGGTGCCGGTCATGCTCACGGCAATGCGCTTGCCGGCCAGGGACGGCACCGCGTCATCGCCCTCGGCGGCCTGGGACACGGCGGCGTGGCCCAGCAACAACGCTGCGCCGAGCAAGATGTAACGTGAACGCGAGAAAAAGGTGCAAGGCATACAGGGCTCCGCTGAGCAACGGGTGAAAGGGTTCACCTGTGTGCATTGCAGAGCCCATGCCATAAATTATTTTCAATAAAATCAACGTGATAAAAACAATGGACAAGGCCTTGCTGTCTCGAGCAAACCACAACTGTCCGACTGCTGTTGCCCAGCCAACAGTTGCACACACCCAGGACCGTCGCGCGCTGCACGATCATTCAATATCCGGCGGGCCGTTGGGCCTACCTTAAGGCTCCAATGTCCTGCAACCCTGGAACCTACAATGCCCGCCTCCCACGCTTCGACGAATTACGCCTCGATCAACTTCGCCCAGAAATACGCCCTGTTCAGCGAGCAATGGGCGCCCAAGGTCGTCGCGCAGATGAACGACTACCACTTCAAGGTGGTGAAGATCGAAGGTGACTTCATCTGGCACGACCATGCCGATACCGATGAAACCTTTATCGTCCTCGAAGGCACCCTGCGCATCGACTTCCGCGACGGCGCGGTGACCATCGGCCAAGGGGAAATGTACGTGGTGCCCAAGGGCGTCGAGCACAAGCCGCACGCATTGGGTGAGGTGAAGTTGCTGTTGATCGAACCCTGCGGCGTGCTGAACACCGGCAGCGAGGGTGGCGAGCGCACGGCAATCAACGACGTGTGGATTTAGCACCTTCCGGCGTTGCGTGTTTGGGCTAGTCTTTACCTCACAGTTACTCCAGACCAGGAGCACGCGTGATGAACAGGCAGCTCAGGAAAACCTCAGCCCTCGTGATTGCCCTGATGGCGTTGATGGGCAACGTCTACGCTGGCACTGGCGCCTGCCCGCCCACCCATGCCCTTAAAGACGCGTTCAAAAAGACGCCGACCGGGGAAGTGGTCGCCTACACCGCGTCCGGCCCGGACGGTCGGCAATGGACCGGGCAAAACCCGATGACAGAGCAGAAGGACCTGCACCAGGTCCACTTTGAAAAGGCGGTGATCCAAAGCAGCCAGGGCCAGTCGTCTGTGGCATGCCACTACCTGGATCAGAACCATGAACCGGTAAGCATGACCCTGAAAAACCAGGTCAATGCCAGGCCTCTGGGCAGCGCATGGTCAGGCAACGAATGCACGGCAACCAACCCGGCGCTCTGTACATTTGAATAGCAGACACGCCCGACAATTTATGCGGCGCGCTGTTCCTTGCATCTTGCGCAACAGTCCTTTGTCATCAACAGCATTGATAGCTCCCTAACGAAAGCCCCATGCTAGAGGGCTCGCTTTACGCTTATATCATTCCGAATGATAGTTACCTTTGTTTCATTCGATTCGTGAGATAGCACCCTGCCGAGCATGATCCGCCCATCTTAAATACATTGGCGGATGCACCTCATGGAACAGTCACTCAAACATTTGCGCTATCCCTTGGCCATTTTGGCCGTGATGGTGATGAGCGCCTGCGGCAAAGCGCCCGAACAGGCAGCCGCCATGCCACCAAGCCACGTCAGCGTGGCCAAGGTGCTGGAACAACCGGTCAATGAGTGGGACGAATTCACCGGCCGGCTCGAAGCGCCGGAAACCGTGCAGATCCGTCCGCGCGTGTCGGGCCAGATCGATCAGGTCGCCTTCACCGAAGGTGCCTTGGTCAAGAAGGGCGACCTGTTGTTCCAGATCGACCCACGCCCATTCCAGGCCGAAGTGCGCCGCCTTGAAGCACAACTCGCACAAACCAAGGCCGCCGCCACCCGCAGCGATAACGAAGCCCAGCGCGGCGAACGCCTGCGCCAGAGCAATGCGATCTCCGCCGAGCTGGCCGACTCGCGCACCACCGCCGCCCAGGAAGCCCATGCGACTGTCGCCGGCATCCAGGCGCAGTTGGACCTGGCCAAGCTGAACCTGAGCTTCACCCGTGTCAGCTCGCCCATCAGCGGCCGCGTCAGCCGTGCCGAGATCACCGCCGGCAACCTGGTGACCGCCGATGTCACCGCGCTGACCAGCGTGGTGTCCACCGACAAGGTCTACGCCTACTTCGACGCCGATGAACGTGTGTACCTCAAGTACACCGAGCTCGCGCGCCAGGGTCGCCGTGGCGCGACCACCCCGGTGTACCTGGGCCTGTCCAATGAAGACGGCAACCCGCACCTGGGCCAGATGAACTTCGTCGACAACCAGGTCAACCCGGCCACCGGCACCATTCGTGGTCGCGCTGTGTTTGATAACAGCAAGGGCGAATACACCCCAGGCCTGTATGCCCGCCTGAAGCTGGTAGGCAGTGGCACCTACTCCGCCGTGCTGATCAGCGACGAAGCCGTGGGCACCGACCTGGGCAAGAAGTTCGTACTGGTGATGGACGGCGACAAGCCTGCCTACCGCGCGGTGGAGCTGGGTCCGAAGATCGAAGGTTTGCGCATCGTGCGCAGCGGCCTGACCAAGGACGACACGATCATCGTCAAGGGTTTGCAGCGCGTTCGCCCGGGGTCGCCGGTTGCACCGGAAACCATCCCGATGGCCAGCAAGGAAACCCTCGCCGCCTTGGCACAACAACGACAAGCGCTTGAAGCCAGCAACCTGGAGCAAGTGGCGCCGGATAAAGCCGCGCCCAAGCTCGCAAGTACAGCGACTCCACGCGGTTAAGGGATACGACTCAAGATGAATTTTTCCAAGTTCTTCATTTCGCGGCCGATCTTCGCAGCGGTGCTGTCGCTGTTGATCCTGATCGCCGGCGCGATTTCACTGTTCCAGCTGCCGATCAGTGAATACCCGGAAGTGGTGCCGCCGACCGTCGTGGTCCGTGCCAACTTCCCGGGCGCCAACCCCAAGGTCATCGGTGAAACCGTGGCCGCGCCTCTGGAGCAAGCCATCACCGGCGTCGAGAACATGCTGTACATGTCCTCGCAGTCAACCGCCGACGGCAAGCTGACCCTGACCATCACCTTCGCCCTGGGCACCGACCTGGATAACGCGCAGGTACAGGTGCAGAACCGGGTAACCCGGACTCAGCCCAAACTGCCCGAGGAAGTGACGCGCATCGGTATTACCGTGGACAAGGCCTCTCCCGACCTGACCATGGTGGTGCACATCACCTCCCCCGACCAGCGCTACAACATGCTCTACCTGTCCAACTACGCGATCCTCAATATCAAGGATGAGCTGGCACGGCTGGGCGGCGTGGGTGATGTGCAGCTGTTCGGCATGGGCGATTACTCCCTGCGTGTGTGGCTGGACCCGAACAAGACCGCCTCGCGCAACCTGACCGCCACCGACGTGGTCACGGCCATTCGCGAACAGAACCGCCAGGTGGCGGCCGGTGCCTTGGGCGCGCAACCTGCGCCGAATGACACCAGCTTCCAGCTGTCGGTCAACACCCAGGGCCGACTGGTCACTGAGGAAGAGTTCGAGAATATCGTCATCCGTGCCGGCGCCAACGGCGAAATCACGCGTTTGAAGGACATTGCACGGGTTGAGCTGGGTTCCAGCCAGTACGCCCTGCGCTCGTTGATCGACAACCAGCCGGCCGTGGCGATCCCGATCTTCCAGCGCCCGGGCTCCAACGCAATCGACATCTCCAATGAAGTGCGCGCCAAGATGGCGGAGCTGAAACAGAGCTTCCCGGAGGGCATGGATTACCGCATCGCCTATGACCCTACCGTCTTCGTACGTGGCTCCATCGAGGCCGTGGTTCACACCCTGTTCGAAGCACTGATCCTGGTGGTGCTGGTGGTGATCCTGTTCCTGCAGACCTGGCGTGCGTCGATCATTCCATTGGTGGCGGTGCCGGTATCGTTGATCGGTACCTTTGCGGTGATGCACCTGTTTGGCTTCTCGCTCAACGCGCTGTCGCTGTTCGGGCTGGTGTTGGCGATCGGTATCGTGGTGGACGACGCCATCGTGGTGGTGGAGAACGTCGAACGGAACATCGAATTGGGCCTGGAACCGTTCCCGGCCACTGAAAAGGCCATGAGCGAAGTAACCGGCCCGATCATCGCGACCGCGCTGGTACTGTGTGCGGTGTTCATTCCAGCGGCATTTATCAGCGGCTTGACCGGCCAGTTCTACAAGCAGTTCGCCTTGACCATTGCGATCTCGACCGTGATCTCGGCGTTCAACTCGCTGACCCTGTCGCCCGCACTGGCAGCGGTATTGCTCAAAGGCCACAACGCTCCGAAAGACGGGTTCTCCAGGTTCCTCGACAGGATGCTGGGCGGCTGGTTGTTCAAACCGTTCAACCGCTTCTTCGACAAGGCCAGCCATGGTTACGTCGGCACGGTACGCCGGGTGATCCGCGGCAGTGGTATCGCGCTGTTCCTGTACGCCGGCCTGATGGTCCTGACCTGGATGGGCTTTGCCCACACGCCGACCGGTTTCGTACCGGCCCAGGACAAGCAATACCTGGTGGCCTTCGCGCAATTGCCGGACGCCGCGAGCCTGGACCGTACCGAAGACGTGATCAAGCGCATGTCCGACATCGCCATGAAACAGCCCGGCGTGGAAAGCGCGATCGCCTTCCCCGGCTTGTCGATCAACGGTTTTACCAACAGCCCGAACAACGGCATCGTGTTCGTGACCTTGAAGCCGTTCGATGAGCGTAAAGACCCGAGCCTGTCTGCCGGTGCGATTGCCGGTGCACTGAATGGCAAGTACAGCAGCATCCAGGAAGCCTACATGGCGATCTTCCCACCGCCGCCGGTACAGGGCCTGGGTACGATCGGCGGGTTCCGCCTGCAGGTCGAAGACCGTGGCAACCTGGGTTACGACGAGCTGTACAAAGAAGTGCAGAACATCATTACCAAGAGCCGTGGCGTGCCTGAGTTGTTCGGCCTGTTCACCAGCTACACGGTCAACGTGCCCCAGGTCGATGCTGCCATCGACCGCGAAAAGGCCAAGACCCATGGCGTGGCGATCAGCGACATCTTCGACACCCTGCAGATCTACCTGGGCTCGTTGTATGCCAACGACTTCAACCGCTTCGGGCGCACCTATCAGGTCAACGTGCAGGCTGAGCAACAGTTCCGCCAGGATGAAGACCAGATCGGCCAGCTGAAAGTGCGCAACAACAAAGGCGAGATGATTCCCCTGGCGACCTTCATCAAGGTCAGCGACACCTCGGGCCCGGACCGCGTGATGCACTACAACGGCTTCATCACCGCCGAGATCAACGGCAACGCCGCACCGGGCTACAGCTCCGGCCAGGCCCAGGCGGCGATCGAGAAACTGTTGAAAGACGAACTGCCCAACGGCATGACCTACGAGTGGACCGACCTGACCTATCAGCAAATCCTCTCGGGCAACACCGCGCTGTTCGTGTTCCCGCTCTGCGTACTGCTGGCGTTCCTGGTACTGGCCGCCCAATACGAAAGCTGGAGCCTGCCACTGGCGGTGATCCTGATCGTACCGATGACCCTGCTGTCGGCCATCACCGGGGTGATTATCTCTGGCGGCGACAACAACATCTTTACGCAGATCGGCCTGATCGTCCTGGTGGGCCTGGCCTGTAAGAACGCGATTCTGATCGTCGAGTTCGCCAAGGATAAACAGCAGGAAGGCCTCGATCCGCTCGCTGCGGTACTGGAAGCCTGCCGTCTGCGTCTGCGGCCGATCCTGATGACCTCGTTCGCCTTCATCATGGGTGTAGTGCCTCTGGTGATGTCCAGCGGTGCCGGTGCCGAGATGCGCCATGCCATGGGTGTGGCGGTGTTCTCCGGGATGATCGGCGTGACCTTCTTCGGTCTGCTGCTGACGCCAGTGTTCTATGTACTGATCCGCCGGTTTGTTGAACGCGGTGAAGCGCGCAAAGCGGCCAAGGCCTTGAAGCTGGAGACACAGCAATGAGCGTGAAAGTATTTTTGCCGAGCTTGCTGGTACTGGCGCTGAGCGCCTGTGCCGTGGGCCCGGACTATAAAACCCAGCCACTGGAGGCGGCCAACGTAACGGCCGCCGCCGACGCCAAGCAATACGACCACGGTAAGTTCGAAGGCATCTGGTGGCAGCAGTTCGAGGACCCGACCCTTAACCAGTTGGTGACTCAGTCCCTGAACGGTAACCGTGACCTGCGGGTGGCATTTGCCCGCCTGCGGGCGGCCCGGGCGATTCGTGACGACGCCGCCAATGACGTGATGCCGGTGATCACCAGCCGTGTCAGCAGCGATGTGGGCAAAGGCCAGATCCCCGGCCAGACCACCCAACGTGTCAACAGCGAGCGTTATGACCTGGGCCTGGACATGGCCTGGGAAGTGGACTTGTTCGGCCGCATCCGCCGCAACCTGGAGGCCAGCGACGCTGACCAACAGGTTGCCGAAGCTGACTTGTATCAGCTGCAAGTGACGATGATTGCCGAGTTGGTGGACGCTTACGGTCAACTGCGGGGCGCGCAACTGCGCGAGAAAATCGCGGTGGCCAACCTGAAGAACCAGGAGGATTCGCGCGGTATCACCGTCAGCCTGCGGGATGCCGGTGTGGGCGATCAGCTCGATGTGGTGCGGGCCGATGCGCGTCTGGCGGCTGTAGAAGCCAGTGTGCCGCAGTTGCAGGCCGAGGAAGTTCGCGAGCGTAATCGTATCGCTACCCTGCTCGGTGAGCGACCGGACAAGTTGAGCGTGGATTTGAGCCCGAAAGATTTGCCGGCGATTGCCAAGGCGTTGCCGATTGGTGATCCGGGGCAACTGCTGCAACGTCGTCCGGACATTCTCAGTGCCGAGCGTAAGTTGGCAGCCGCCACGGCGCGGATTGGGGTGGCCAAGGCTGATCTGTTTCCGCGGGTGAGCCTCAGTGGGTTCCTCGGGTTTACCGCTGGGCGGGGTTCGCAGATTGGGTCGGCGGCGGCGAATGCCTGGTCGCTGGGTCCGAGCATTACCTGGGCGGCGTTTGACCTGGGCAGTGTGCGGGCAAGGTTGCGTGGTGCGGATGCCGAGGCGGATGGCGCCCTGGCGACTTATGAGCAGCAGGTGTTGCTGGCGCTGGAAGAATCGGAGAATGCCTTCAGTGATTACGGCAAACGCCAGCAGCGGTTGGTCTCGCTGATTCGTCAGAGTGAGTCGAGCCGGGCTGCTGCGGATCTGGCGGAGATTCGTTACCGCGAAGGGACGGTGGACTTCCTGGTGTTGCTGGACGCGCAGCGTGAGCGTTTGGCCGCCGAGGACTCCCAGGCTCAGGCCGAGGTGGATCTGTATCGCGGGATCGTCGCGATCTACAAGGCGTTGGGCGGTGGGTGGCAGCCGAGTACCACGATTGCCAGTGCCAAGTGATTTGACTTAAAGAGCTCCTTTGGTTGGTCGCATCCAGCCAATTTTTAGCCCCGTGCCGTCATTCGGTCGCGGGGCTTTTTTTTGCTCGCTTGTGGTGTGTGCATATCCGTTATTTCGGTCAGGGCTGCTATTGGTTCCGCTCTT
>NZ_JACAPZ010000045.1:0-23712 GCF_013385475.1 Pseudomonas sp. G5001 | reverse complement strand
CCGAGTGGTGGGGCAAGAGCGTTTTGCTTACTTTTGCGCTGTTCAAAAGTGAGCCGCTGTAAGAGCGGAACCGATATAAGCCATCACCCAAATAACGGATATGCCCCCACCCCCACCATCACCCCTCAGCACTATGCACCACCACCAAAAGCTGCGCCTGAACCTCCCCCACCGACCGAATCCGATGCGGCTTCTGCGCATTGAAATGCAACGCATCCCCCCGATTCAACACCACCCGCTCACTCATGAAATCCACCTCAACCTGGCCTTCATGCACAAACAAAAACTCCTCCCCCAAATGTTCCTTGAAGGTCTTGTCGGTGAACTCCGCCGGCGGGTAAATGATGAACGGCAACAAACTACGCTCACTGACCTGATGCGCCAGCACCGCGTAACCCGGTGACGCATCGGTGCCCGACAACGCCTGCCGTTCGTGGCTGCGCACCAGGCTGTAGCTGTCGAGGCTGACATTGTCCTCGCTGAACAATTCTTCGACCTTCACATTCAACGCCTTGGCCAGTTTCAGCGCCGCCGCAATCGACGGCGTATTCAACCCGCGTTCGACTTTCGACAGGTAACTCTTGGTCATCCCGGATTTTTCCGCGAGCGACTCCAACGTCACACCAAGTTTTTTTCTCAATATTTTCAAACGGATAGACATGCGCAGCGGTTAATCCATTAAAGAGGCGATGATGAATGCTTGCTAATGACACTTTGTGTCATATAGTCTCTTTAGTGTCATTTGCGACGAACAAGGACACTGATATGGCCAAGACATTAGCACTCCCGAAAGACCAACTGGTCAAGCAGGCGCTGACCCAGATGCAAAACACCCTGGCGGATAATACGTGGACCGACCGGCAAAAGCTGGCGTTGACCTGCCGGATCCTGTTCGAAAACGGCCACGACTCCGGCCTCGCCGGGCAGATCACCGCACGCGGCCCGACGCCTGGCACCTACTACACCCAACAACTGGGCCTGGGTTTTGATGAGATCACCGCCAGCAACCTGTTGCTGGTCAACGAAGACCTGGAGGTGCTGGAAGGCCATGGCATGCCCAACCCGGCCAACCGTTTTCACAGCTGGGTGTACCGCGGTCGCCCGGACGTGAACTGCATCATCCACACTCACCCGACCCACATCGCTGCGTTGTCGATGCTGGAAGTGCCGTTGCAGGTGTCCCACATGGACCTCTGCCCGTTGTACGAAGATTGCGCATTCCTCGAAGCCTGGCCCGGGGTGCCGGTGGGCAACGAAGAAGGTGAAATCATCACCGCTGCCCTGGGGGATAAACGCGCGATTCTGCTTTCCCACCACGGCCAATTGTCCACTGGGGCGAGCATCGAGGAAGCCTGTGTGATCGCACAGTTGATCGAACGCGCGGCCAAGTTGCAGCTGCTGGCGATGGCCGCCGGCACGATCAAGCCGATCCTGCCGGAACTGGGCCGCGAAGCCCATGACTGGATTTCCAAGCCCAAGCGCCACGGCGCCGCGTTCAACTACTACGCTCGGCAGAACCTGCGCCAACACGCCGATTGCCTGAACTGAAACCCTTTTTCGACCGGAGACTTTTGCATGTCCAGCCCTTCTATTCACGGCATAATCGGCTACACCATCACCCCGTTCAGCGCGGACGGCCAGCGCATTGACCTCGACGCCCTGGGCCTTTCGATCGACCGCCTGATCGACAGCGGCGTGCACGCTATCGCACCGTTGGGCAGCACCGGCGAAGGCGCCTATCTCAGTGATGCAGAGTGGGATGAAGTCGCCGCCTACAGCATCCAGAAGGTGGGCAAGCGTGTGCCGACCATCGTCAGCGTCTCCGACCTGACCACCGCCAAGGCCGTGCGTCGTGCGCAGTTTGCCGAGGCCCACGGCGCGGACGTGGTAATGGTATTGCCGGCCTCGTACTGGAAACTCAGCGAGGCGGAAATCCTCGCCCACTATGCGGCCATTGGCGACAGCATCGGCGTGCCGATCATGCTCTACAACAACCCGGCCACCAGTGGCACCGACATGTCGGTGGACTTGATCCTGCGCATCGTCAACAGCGTCGACAACGTGACCATGGTCAAGGAAAGCACCGGGGATATTCAGCGCATGCACCAATTGCACCGGCGCAGCGAGGGCCAGGTGCCGTTCTACAACGGCTGCAACCCGCTGGCACTGGAGGCGTTTGCGGCGGGCGCGAAAGGTTGGTGCACGGCGGCGCCGAATCTGATCCCTCAGCTCAACCTGGATTTGTATGAAGCCGTTTTGGCCAATGACCTGGAGAAAGCGCGGGAGCTGTTTTATCGCCAGTTGCCGTTGCTGGATTTCATCCTCAAAGGTGGCTTGCCGGCGACGATCAAGGCCGGTTTGCGGCTGACGGGCCTTGAGTCGGGGGATCCACGGCTGCCGGTGTTTCCGCTGGCTGAGGCAGGCCGTGTTCAGTTGCAAGAGCTACTGACCCTGTTGCGCTGAAACGCAATCCAAATGTGGCAGCGGGCTTGCTCGCGAAGGCAGTGGGTCAGTCAATTAATAGGTCGACTGACTCACCGCATTCGCGAGCAAGCCCGCTCCCACATTTATTCCGCATCCAACCTTAGATTTTCAATAGAGACAAATGACAATAATTCTCGATATCATTCACGACTTTTCCACGTCGTGCTTCGTCAAGAAGGATATCCATGTCTCGTCCCAAGCCCGACCCGCTGTCGGCCGATGCCTTTCGCGGGTTTTATGCAGATATCCTGCATTTCCTGCGTAAACGCACGGACAACGCCAGCGACGCGGCAGACATGACCCAGGATGTCTTCACCCAATGGCTGGACTACCGCGACCGGGCTCAGGTCGAGCAGCCACGGGCGTTTCTGTTCCAGATGGCGCGCAATCTGCTGCGCGATCACTGGCGCAAACAAAAGGTGCGGCACACCGTCCACCAGCAACAGGCCGAACTGGATGCCGAACCTGTCAGCGACTCGCGAGACGATCCCATGGCCGCCGCGCAACGCCTGCAACGCCTGGAACAGTTGAAAGAAGTCCTCTCTGAACTCTCGCCGAGAAGACGAGAAGCCCTTATGCTGCACCGCTTCGAAGGCCTGAGCCAGGCGCAGATCGCCGAGCGCATGGGCGTTTCGGTCAGCATGGTGGAAAAGCACATCGCTTTTGCCTTGCTGCATTGCAAGCAGCGACTTCAACAAGAACAGGGCAAGGAGCAGCCAGAATGACCCGCCTGAGCGACATCGACACCTGTGACATCGAGGCCAGCGACTCCATCGATGCCCAGGCCGCCAGCTGGTTTGCGCGCAACCGCAATGACGCCGGTCGCGCCGACCGCAAGGCGTTTGCCGCCTGGCAGTCCGAGCCGGCCAATGCCCGCGCCTACGCCGAATTCGAACAGCTGTGGGCCGACCTGGCCCAGTTGCAGCAACTGAACAAACCGACACCGCTGCCCGTGCGCAAACCACCCGTGTGGCGCCCGGCCCTGGCGGTGGCTGCCGCCCTGGTGTGTGCCGTGCTGACGAGCAACATCGGCGCCCCACGCGAGCTGTTCCACGCTCAGGTCGCGGCCCATGCCAAAGGAATGCGCACCATGCATTTGCCTGACGGCAGCACCTTGTACGTCAACGCCAATACGCGCCTGCGGGTGGACTTCAACAGTCACCAGCGCATCGTGCATCTGGATCAGGGCCAGTTGTATATCGAGGTGGCGCCCGACAAGGAGCGTCCGCTGTTCGTGCAGGCCGGTGAAGCCAATGTGCGGGTGGTCGGCACCGGCTTCGATGTGCGGCGCAGCAAGCAGCAGTTGGTGGTCAGCGTGGCCCATGGGCAAGTGGCGTTCGATCCGGATGCCAGGCTGCCGGCCACCCTGCTCGGCGCCGATCAGCGCGCTACGTTCAGTTATGCCAAAGGCACGCTGCAGCAGCAAACCCTCACTGCCGGCGAGGTCGCCGATTGGCGCGGCGGCCACGTGTCGTTTCGTAATCGCGAGCTGGCCAGCCTGATGGACGAGTTGAGCCTGTACCGGCCCCAGGCGCCGTTGCTGGTGGACAGCGCGGTGGCGCAACTGAAGGTCTCGGGCAATCTGGACGTGAATGATCCGGACGCCCTGCTCAACGCCCTGCCGGCGCTATTGCCGGTGAAAACCGTGGCCCTGGCCGACGGCAATATCAGGATCGAACCGCGCAAATAGCCCCGCGGAATTCTTATTTGAGAATATTTTGCATTCGCATGTGAGGATTATTTTTCCTGCCGCGTCTTCCTCGGGTCTGCGTTTGATACGCACACCTTTCTGGCCATTTGGCTACTCCGGGGGATTTCATGTTTCGCGCGCCTTGCCACGTTCAGCACCTGTTTCTTCGACCCACCGCCATTGCCGCCTGCCTGGCCTTCAGCCTGAGTGCCCAGGCCGAGTCGTTCAAGCTGCAACTGCCGGCCCAGTCCCTGGCCACGTCCCTGAGCCAGGTGGCGCAGCAGGCGAAAATCCAGCTGCTGTTCGATGAAGCGCTGCTGAAAAATATCCAGGCGCCGGCCCTCAATGGCGACTTCACACCGGAAGTGGCGATTCGCACTCTGCTCAAGGACGGCGAGTTCGTATTGCTCAAGGTCGGCAGCACTTACGTGGTACGCCCCGAAGAGGGCAAGACCACCAACAGCAGCGCGATCCAGCTCGACGCCCTGAGCGTGATCGGCACCGGCAACGAGGTCGACTCCACCACCGTCGGCCGTTCCACCCTGACCCAGGCGGACATCGACCGCTACCAGTCCAACAACATTCCCAGCCTGCTGCAAACCTTGCCCGGCATCAGCCAGGGCGGCTCGCTGAAGCCCGGTGGCCAGACCATCAACATCCGTGGTTTCGGCGACGCCGAAGACGTGCCGCTGACCGTCGATGGCGCCACCAAAAGCGGTTTTGAGCGCTACCAGCAGGGCACTGTGTTTATCGAGCCCGAGCTGATCAAGAGCATCGAAGTGGAGAAAGGCCCCAACTCGCCCTTCAGCGGCAATGGCGGCTTTGGCGGTACGGTCAACATGACCACCAAGGATGCCCCGGACCTGCTCAAGGACGGGCGCAACAGCGGTGCCATGCTCAAATACGGCTACTCCAGCAACGACCATGAGCAGGTCTACAGCAGTGCCGTTTACGGGCGTACCGATGACGGCCGCTTCGATGCGCTGGCCTACCTGACCCAGCGCGACGGCGGCGACATGAAGCTGGCCGCCACCCTGCCCAACGACAACAACCAGTACCCGATCAACCCCAAGCGCCTGCCCAACAGCGCCCAGAATGTGGACGGCAAACTGTTCAAGTTCAATGCTCACTTCACCGATGAGCAAAGCCTGGGTCTGTCGTATTCGCGCTCCAACAGCCAGCGCTGGACGCCCTTCTCTGCCGCCAGCTACCCGACGCCGCCGACCCAGGCCAACATCGACCGCTATGGCTACGAAGCCGCGCTGAAACGCTTCCTGGCCAACCGCAATACCGTCGACACCACCTGGTCCGGCAAGTACGAATACCAGCCGATGAATAACCCGCTGGTGGACTTGACCATCAAGTACTCCGAATCCAATACCGACCAGACCGACGAGCGCGACGCCACGGCGTTTTTCCAGTTGGCCACCGGCGGGCGCAAGATGGACACCTCCTATAACGACAAGAACCTCGACGTACGCAACGTCAGCCTGTTTTCCACCGGTGCGTTGCAGCACGCGGTGACCACCGGTGTGCAAATCCGCAAGCACACCCGGGAAACCGAAATGTGGATGCCCGGCGCCACCTACAACACCCCGAAATACAACTACGGGCACTTCCAGCCGGGCTTCATGCCCCATGGCAAGGTCGACACCAACAGCTTCTTTATCCAGGACGCGGTGACGCTGGGCGATGTGACCATTACCCCGTCGATGCGCTATGACCATGTGCGCAACCGCGGCGAGGCCAACGACGCGCCGTACTACAGCAACCCGGACCCGGCCATCGGCCATGACTACAGCGACCGCACTTACACCGGCTGGTCGCCACGCCTGGCGGCGTACTGGACCATCACCCCGAACGTGGCGATGTTTGCCAACTGGAGCCGCACCTGGCGTGCGCCAGTGATCGACGAACAGTATGAAGTCCAGGGCCTGGGCAGCCGCACCGCCACCAGCCTGGACCTGGACCCGGAGCGCATCACCTCCATCACCCTGGGCAACGTCACCAGCTTCGCCGATGTGTTCGCCCACGGCGACAACCTGCAACTGCGTACCACGCTGTTCCACAACAAGGTCGAGGACGAAATCTTCAAGGCCACAGGCGTGGGCTGCCAGAACCAGGCGGTCAACGGCGGGACGATTTCCAGCGCCTGCCCGCCGGGCGCGATGTCCAACTACCGCAACATCGGCGGCATGACCATCAAGGGTTTCGAGGCCGAGAGTTTCTATGACTCCACCTACGTGTTCGGCTCGGTATCGTTCGCCTACACCACCGGTAAACATGAAGGCGCCTACACCAACCCGTGGGGGCCGGACGTCTGGGCGCGGGACATTCCGCCAACCAAATGGGTGGTGGTGCTCGGCACCAAGATCCCGAGCCTGGATATGCGGGTAGGCTGGCAAGGGCAGTTCATCGGCGCCACCAGCCGCCTGCCGAGCGACAAGTATTCCGGCGGCCCGGGCACCAGCATCGGCGACCTGTTCTACGACCAGTACGGCAACAAGCGCTACAACACGCAAGGCCTGTTCGCCAGCTGGAAGCCGCAACAGGCTTACCTCAAGGGTACCGAGGTGAACTTCACCGTGGACAACCTGTTCAACAACAACTTCCGACCGGCCCTGAGCGGCGACCGCGCCTACACCAAGGGCCGGGATGCGAAGATCAGTGTGACGCGGTTCTTCTGACCCCACCTAATCAATGTGGGAGCGGGCTTGCTCGCGAAAGCGCTGGATCAGTCGGTACATGAGTTACCTGACACACCGCCTTCGCGAGCAAGCCCGCTCCCACATTCAGATCTTCTGCGCGCCATTTCTTGTATTCACAAGGCTGAGCTCTGGGGCGTGAACCCGCTGCTTGCTCAAATACCGCGTGCAACTCACCCGCAAGAACGAAGCAAAATTCACCACTTCGCCGCGGTAATCCATCACTTCTTCATACAGCTTGGCGATCAGTTGATTGGTGGTCATGCCATCCACCTCGGCGATTTCGCTGAGGATGTCCCAGAACTGGTTTTCCAGGCGCACGGTGGTCACCACGCCGCAGATGCGCAGGGAGCGCGAGCGGGATTCGTACAGAATCGGGTCGGCCTTGACGTACAGTTCGCACATGGCGATGACCTCCGCTTTACAGGGTGATTTTGGTGCCCAGCAGTCCGAGGAAACCCGCGAGCCAGCTTGGGTGCGCCGGCCACGCCGGGGCTGTTACCAGATTGCCTTGAACGTGGCTGTCGGTCACCGGGATATCGATGAACGTACCGCCCGCCAGTCGTACCTCCGGCCCGCACGCCGGGTAGGCGCTGCACTCGCGGCCTTCCAGGATCCCGGCAGCCGCCAGCAGTTGAGCGCCATGGCACACGGCAGCGATGGGTTTGCCAGCCTGATCGAAATCCTTGACCAGTTGCAGGACCTTTTCGTTCAGCCGCAGGTACTCAGGGGCACGGCCACCCGGCACCAGCAGCGCGTCGTAGTCGGCGGCGTTCACCTTGGCAAAATCCGCATTCAGGGCGAACAGGTGCCCGGGCTTTTCGCTGTAGGTCTGGTCGCCTTCGAAGTCGTGGATCGCCGTGCGCACGGTCTGGCCGGCAGCCTTGTCAGGGCACACGGCGTGCACGGTATGCCCCACCATCAGCAGCGCCTGGAACGGCACCATCACTTCATAGTCTTCGACGTAATCGCCGACCAGCATCAGGATTTTTTTCGCGGCCATGGGACATTCCTCCGGTTGAACGGTTGGGCAGACAGGAGTAGCCAAGATAGACCCGCAGGCTTGATCCGGGTAATGGCCCGCTACTACATCAGCACCCCGGCTTGTGTGGGAGCCGGGCTTGCCCGCGATGCAGACACCTCGGTCTGACAGGTAAAGTGCGTTGATCCCATCGCAGCCTCGCCAAGGCTCGACAGCTCCCACATGAACCGAGTCGCCCGTTCAAAACTGTACGGCTCAATCTGCACCTAGCTGTAAGCCCGTGTTTGCGGGGCTTTGTGGCTAGATGAACATCCACTTCCGGCCCATTCGATTCTGGTTCCTTCCATGAGCTCCCGCGAAAATACCGGCATGGCCCTCGGCCTGCTGGGCGTCGTCATCTTCAGCCTCACCCTGCCCTTCACCCGTATCGTGGTGCAGGAAATCCACCCGTTGCTCAATGGCCTGGGCCGGGCGTTGTTCGCGGCGGTGCCGGCGGCGGCGTTGTTGCTGTGGCGCCGTGAGCGCTGGCCCACCTGGCGCCAGGTGCGCGGGCTGACGCTGGTGATTGCCGGGGTGATCCTGGGTTTCCCTGTGTTGTCGGCCTGGGCCATGCAAACCTTGCCCGCGTCCCATGGCGCGCTGGTCAACGGGTTGCAGCCGCTGTGCGTGGCGCTGTATGCGGCGTGGCTGTCCCATGAACGTCCGTCGAAGGCCTTCTGGGCCTGCGCGGCGCTGGGCAGTGCGCTGGTGCTGAGTTATGCGTTGATCACCGGAGCCGGCAGCATCCAGGCGGGCGACCTGTTGATGCTCGGCGCGATTGCCGTGGGTGGCCTGGGTTATGCCGAAGGCGGCCGGTTGGCCAAGGAGATGGGCGGCTGGCAGGTAATCTGTTGGGCGCTGGTGCTGTCGACGCCGGTATTGATCGGGCCGGTG
This sequence comes from Pseudomonas sp. G5001, assembly GCF_013385475.1. NCBI lineage: Bacteria > Pseudomonadati > Pseudomonadota > Gammaproteobacteria > Pseudomonadales > Pseudomonadaceae > Pseudomonas > Pseudomonas sp. G5001. The sequence continues at coordinate 14,918 of NZ_JACAPZ010000045.1, read as the reverse complement.
GCCTACCTGGCGCTGCAACACGAAGGGCCGATCTCCATGCGCACTTGGTGGGCGTTTGGTTATGTCTCGTTGTTTTCGCAGTTCCTGGGGTTCTTTGCGTGGTACGCCGGGCTCGCCATGGGTGGCATCGCCCGGGTCAGCCAGATTCAGCTGTTGCAGATCTTTTTCACCATCGCGTTTTCGGCGCTGTTTTTTGGTGAACACATCGAGCCGATTACCTGGCTGTTTGCCTGCGGGGTGATTGTGACGGTGATGTTGGGGCGCAAGACCAGCGTGAAGCCTGCGCCAGCTCCCAAGGCTAGCGCGATCTAATGTGGGAGCGGGCTTGCTCGCGAATGCGGTGGGTCAGTTGATACATCAGGTGACTGACACACCGCTTTCGCGAGCAAGCCCGCTCCCACATTTTTGATTTGCGTCGTACTCAGGCGAGGTAACCTTCCGACCGCAGCAGGGTTTCCAGGCAATGTTCGGTGATGTTGTAGAACGCCTTGAGCTCCTGGATTTTCTCCAGGAGTTGAGCGTTGTCCACCGGCTCGGCACGCTTCACGGCCAGGATCATCTTGTTCTTGTTGGTGTGCTCCAACGAGATGAACTCAAACACCTTGGTCTCATAGCCGCACGCTTCAAGGAACAACGCGCGCAAACTGTCGGTGACCATTTCCGCCTGCTGGCCCAGGTGCAGGCCGTATTGCAGCATCGGCTTGAGCAGCGCCGGGCTCTGGATCTGCAGGCGAATCTGCTTGTGGCAGCACGGCGAGCACATGATGATCGACGCACCGGAGCGGATGCCGGTGTGAATCGCGTAGTCGGTGGCGATGTCGCAGGCATGCAGGGCGATCATCACGTCCAGCTCGCTGGGCGCGACGCTGCGCACATCCCCGCACTTGAACACCAGCCCCGGGTGGTCCAGGCGGGCAGCGGCGTTGTTGCACAGGGTCACCATGTCTTCGCGCAGCTCCACGCCGGTGACTTCGCCCTCGGCGTTGAGGGTGTTGCGCAGGTAGTCGTGGATGGCAAACGTCAGGTAACCCTTGCCCGAACCAAAGTCCGCGACCCGCACCGGCTGGTCCAGCTTCAGCGGCGAGGTGGTCAGCGCATGGCTGAACACTTCGATGAATTTGTTGATCTGCTTCCACTTGCGCGACATCGCCGGGATCAGCTCGTGTTTGGCGTTGGTCACGCCAAGGTCGGCGAGAAAGGGCCGGGTCAGGTCCAGGAAGCGATTCTTCTCGCGGTTGTGCTCGGCAGACGGCGCTTCGCGCAGTTGCTGCGGCTTGCTTTTGAACAGTGAGCTTTTGTTCTTCTTGCTGTATTCCAGCTGGGCTTCGTCGGTCACCGACAGCAGGTGCGCATTCTTGAACGCCGCCGGCAACAATTCGGCAATTGCCGCCACGCCGTCGGCCAGGGAGAAGTTCTTGGTGATGTCGCGGGTCTTGTAGCGATAGACGAAGGACAGGCAAGGCTGATCCTTGACCGTCAGCTGCTTGATGATCAGCTTCTGAAGATCAGGCTCGGTGCCGACGTACTTGGCCAGCACCAGCTTGATAAAGGCGTTTTGCTCAAGGCTCGCGCTCAGCAGTTCGAGGAACTGCGCGTGATGATCCGGCGCGGGGCTGGCAGGTTTAGCGGTGGCAGACATGAACAAAAACGCCTCGGGCAGGGAATGCCGGGAATTTTACACTACTCCAACACCACCAACCGATTCGGCAGCTCATTGCGTGCGTGGGTCACCGGTACGTGCTCCCTGAGCAATTCCCCGCAAGCCTCAATACACGCCACAAACCCGGCCAACGTCTGGCCTTGCTTCACCTGGCGGGTGAAGTCCTTGACGATCGCATCCCAACTGCTGTCATCCAGGCGACTGGAAATCCCCTTGTCCACCAGGATTTCCACATACCGCTCGGCCTCACTGACAAAAATCAGCACCCCGGTGCTGCCCAGCGTGTGGTGCAGGTGCTGCTCGAGAAACTGCCGCCGTGCCAGGTTGGACGCGCGCCAATGGCGCACCGAGCGCGGGATCAGTCGCGTGGTGACCCTGGGCAAACGGAACACCAGGCACAGCACGACGAACGTGCCCCACTGCGCCAGCAGCAAGGTGTACATGGTCAACCAGCCCGACAGGTAGTGAATGATCCCCGGCACCACCAGCGCCAGCAGGCTGGCCCACAGCAGCGGGATGTAGGCGTAGTCGTCGGCGCGGGCCGCGAGCACGGTCACCAGTTCGGCGTCGGTCTGTTGCTCGACCCGGGCGATCGCCTCGGCGACCTGGCGTTGCTCGTGTTGACTCAGTAATGCCATGGTTGTTGATGCTCTCTCGTTATTGTCATTACCAGCCGCCCGAGGCGCCACCGCCGCCAAAACCACCGCCGCCGCCCCTGAAGCCACCACCGCCACCGCCTCCCCCGCCGCCACGACCGCTGCTGCTGAGAATCGCCAGCAGGATAGCGCCAACGGGCAGGCCCATGCGATTGCACAGCCACAACACTGCCAGCAACAGGATGAACAGGCCAATGGAAATGCCCGGGTTTTGCTTGGCGAAGTTGGCCTCGGACACATGCGCCGGCACGGCCAGCGGATCGCCGCCCACCACCTGCAGCACCGCCGCCACTCCGTCACTGATGCCCTTGCTGTAGTTGCCCGCCTTGAACGCCGGGGCGATCACCTGGTTGATGATCACCCAGGACTGCGCATCCGTGAGCACGCCTTCCAGGCCATAACCCACTTCGATGCGAATCTTGTGCTCATCCCGGGCGACGATCAGCAGGGCGCCGTTGTCCTTGCCCTTCTGGCCGATGCCCCACGCGCGGCCCAGTTGATAACCGAAGTCTTCAATGGGCACGCCTTGCAGGTCGGGCACGGTGACCACCACGATCTGGTCGCCGCTGGTCTGCTCCAGCGCCTGCAACTGCTGGGTCAGCTGCGCACGCACGGCCGGGTCGATCATCTGGGCGTTGTCCACCACCCGTCCGGTCAGGGCCGGGAAATTCAGGGCGGCCTGGGCGGTCAGGCTGAAGGCCAGCAGCACCGCCGCCATCAGCCAAGCGCGCTTGCCCATCAGAATTTCACTTGCGGCGCTTTATCGGCATCGGCACTCGTGGCCTCGAAGTTGGCGCGGACCGGCAAGTCGCTGTACATCACGCTGTGCCACAGGCGGCCAGGGAAGGTGCGGATCTCGGTGTTGTAGGCCTGCACTGCCTGGATAAAGTCGCGGCGGGCCACGGCGATGCGATTTTCGGTGCCTTCAAGCTGCGATTGCAGGGCCAGGAAGTTCTGGTTGGCCTTCAGGTCCGGGTAGCGCTCGGACACCACCATCAAACGGCTGAGTGCACCGCTCAAACCGTCCTGGGCTTGCTGGAACTGCTTGAGTTTCTCGGGATTGTCGAGGGTGCTGGCGTCCACCTGGATCGAGGTGGCCTTGGCCCGCGCTTCGATCACGGCCGTCAGGGTGTCCTGTTCATGGGCGGCGTAGCCCTTGACCACTTCCACCAGGTTGGGGATCAGGTCGGCGCGCCGCTGGTACTGGTTCTGCACCTGGGCCCAGGCCGCCTTGGCCTGTTCGTCCAGGGTCGGGATCTTGTTGATGCCGCAACCGCTCAGCACGGTGCTCACCAGTATCAATGCCACGGCCTTCCAGCCCCAACGGTAACCTTGTGCTGCTTGCATGGTGTTTCTCCTGCCAAACCTATGAAATTTACCGACTGACGCGTTAGCCACGGGCTTAGGGCATAATCCGCCACCACCCACTGGATTGCATCGTGCCAATCAGCTAAAAGATGCCCAGCGCCAATAAGAGTTCAGAAGTGTGCGGTATTTATCTGAACAACACCCGAACAACAATAGACGCTCTCCGGTCCCAAGGCTGCGAGAAAGGATTTTCATGAAGAAGCTGTGTTTGCTGGGCCTTGTTGTCAGTTTGGCCACTCATTCCGTATTAGCCGAAACAAAGCCCGCAGTACTCAAGGACAAGGACGCCTTCGTCAGTGACCTGCTCAAGCAGATGACCCTTGATGAGAAGATCGGCCAATTGCGCCTGATCAGCATCGGCCCCGAAATGCCCCGCGAACTGATCCGCAAGGAAATCGCCGCCGGCCGCATCGGTGGCACCTTCAATTCGATTACCCGCCCGGAAAACCGTCCGATGCAGGACGCGGCCATGCGCAGCCGGTTGAAGATCCCGATGTTCTTCGCCTATGACGTGATCCACGGCCACCGCACGATATTCCCCATCAGCCTGGCCCTGGCTTCCAGCTGGGACATGGACGCCATCGGCCACTCCGGGCGCATCGCCGCCCAGGAAGCTGCCGCCGACAGCCTCGACATCACCTTTGCGCCAATGGTCGACATCTCCCGCGACCCGCGCTGGGGCCGTACCTCCGAAGGCTTTGGCGAAGACACCTACCTGACCTCGCGCATTGCCGAAGTGATGGTCAAGGCCTTCCAGGGCAGCAGCCCGGCCAAGGCCGACAGCATCATGGCCAGCGTCAAGCACTTCGCCCTGTATGGTGCGGTGGAAGGCGGTCGCGACTACAACGTGGTCGACATGAGCCCGGTCAAGATGTACCAGGACTACCTGCCGCCCTACCACGCCGCCATCAAGGCCGGCGCCGGTGGCGTGATGGTTGCGCTGAACTCGATCAACGGCGTACCCGCCACCGCCAACACCTGGCTGATGAACGACCTGCTGCGCAAGGACTGGGGCTTCAAGGGCCTGGCCGTGAGCGACCACGGTGCGATCTTCGAGCTGATCAAGCACGGCGTGGCCAAGGACGGGCGTGAAGCCGCCAAGCTGGCGATCAAGGCCGGCATCGACATGAGCATGAACGACTCGCTCTACGGCAAGGAATTGCCCGGCCTGCTGAAGTCCGGCGAGATCGAACAGAGCGACATCGACAACGCCGTGCGCGAAGTGCTCGGCGCCAAGTACGACATGGGCCTGTTCGCCGACCCGTACCTGCGCATCGGCAAGGCCGAGGATGACCCGGCCGACACCTACGCCGAAAGCCGCCTGCACCGCGCCGACGCACGTGACGTGGCACGCCGCAGCCAGGTGCTGCTGAAAAACCGGAACAACACCCTGCCGCTGAAAAAGGACGCGACCATCGCCCTGGTCGGCCCGCTGGCCAAGGCGCCGATCGACATGATGGGCAGCTGGGCCGCTGCCGGTAAACCCGCGCAATCGGTGACCCTGCTGGACGGCATGAACGCCGCGATCGGCGACAAGGGCAAGGTGATCTATGCCCGTGGCGCCAATATCACCAACGACAAGAAAGTCGTCGACTACCTCAACTTCCTGAACTTCGATGCCCCGGAAGTAGTGGATGACCCGCGCTCGTCCCAGGACATGATCGACGAAGCCGTCAAGGCCGCCAAAGGCGCCGATGTGGTCGTGGCCGCCGTGGGCGAGTCCCGTGGCATGTCCCACGAATCGTCGAGCCGCACCGACCTGAACATCCCGCAGAGCCAGCGCGACCTGATCAAGGCCTTGAAAGCCACCGGCAAACCGCTGGTGCTGGTGTTGATGAACGGCCGTCCGCTGTCGATTGTCGAGGAGAACGAACAGGCTGACGCAATCCTGGAAACCTGGTTCGCCGGCACCGAAGGCGGCAACGCTATCGCTGACGTGCTGTTCGGTGACTACAACCCGTCGGGCAAGCTGCCGATCACCTTCCCGCGTTCGGTGGGGCAGATTCCGACCTACTACAACCACCTGAGCATTGGCCGGCCGTTCACTCCGGGCAAGCCGGGCAACTACACCTCGCAGTACTTCGATGACACCACCGGGCCGCTGTTTCCGTTCGGTTACGGCTTGAGCTACACCAGTTTCAGTCTGTCGGACATGGCGCTGTCGTCCACCACCCTGAACAAGACCGGCAAGCTCGACGCCACCGTGGTGGTGAAAAACACCGGCAAGGTCGATGGCGAAACCGTGGTGCAGCTGTATATCCAGGACGTGGCCGGCTCGATGATCCGCCCGGTGAAGGAATTGAAGAACTTCCAGAAGATCATGCTCAAGGCGGGCGAAGAGCGCGCGGTGCACTTCACCATCACCGAGGAAGACTTGAAGTTCTACAACACCCAGCTGAAGTTTGCGGCTGAGCCGGGCGAGTTCAATGTGCAGATCGGGTTGGATTCGCAGGATGTGAAGCAGCAGAGCTTCGAACTGCTCTAAAGTCTTGCCCGGTCAAAATGTGGGAGCGGGCTTGCTCGCGAATGCGGTGGATCAGTTGATACATCAGGTGACTGACACACCGCTTTCGCGAGCAAGCCCGCTCCCACATTTGATTGGGGTATTCTGGCTTATCCGCGGCGGTCCAGCAGGTTGACCACCAACCGATCAATCCACCCCCACACCCGCTGCTTCACCCGCCGCCACAATGGCCGCGACTGCCATGCCTCAAGGCTCACCGCCTGGCTCAGGGCAAAATCCCGCTCGAAACTCCCCACCACTGCCAACGTCAATTCCGGGTCCAACGCTTCCAGGTTCGCTTCCAGGTTGAAGCGCAGATTCCAGTGATCGAAGTTGCACGAGCCAATGCTCACCCAATCGTCCACCAGCACCATTTTCAAGTGCAGGAAGCACGGCTGGTATTCAAAGATCTGCACCCCGGATTTGAGCAAACGCGGGTAGTAACGGTGCCCGGCATACCGCACCGACGGGTGATCGGTACGTGGCCCGGTCAACAGCAAACGCACATCCACCCCGCGCCCCGCCGCCCGGCGCAGGGCACGCCGTACGCTCCAGGTCGGCAGGAAATACGGCGTGGCCAGCCAGATACGCTGGTGGCCGCTGTTCAGCGCACGTATCAGTGACTGCAAGATATCGCGATGCTGGCGGGCGTCGGCATAGGCCACACGCCCCAGCCCCGGTCCTGTCGCTGGCACCTTGGGCAACCGTGGCAGGCCAAAATGCGTGGCCGGTTTCCAGGCTCTACGATCGTCGTTCGCCAGCCACTGACGGTCGAACAACGCCTGCCAATCCAGCACCAGCGGGCCACGAATCTGCACCATCACTTCGTGCCAATCGGCGGTGTCTTCCCCGGGCGTCCAGAATTCATCCGTCACGCCGGTGCCGCCGACCACGGCGATGGTCTGGTCGATCAACAACAGCTTGCGGTGGTCCCGATAGAGGTTGCGCATCCAGCGACGCCAGCTCAGGCGGTTGTAGAATCGCAGGTCCACCCCGGCATCGATCAACCGCCGACGCAGGCCCAGGGTAAACGCCAGGCTGCCGTAGTCATCGAACAGGCAACGTACGCGCACGCCACGTTCGGCGGCCGCCACCAGGGCCTGAACCATCGCCTCGGCACACGCGCCCGCCTCCACCAGATACAGCTCCAGCGCCACCTGTTGCTCAGCCTGGGCGATACCTTCCAGCATGCGTGGGAAGAAACTCGGGCCGTCGACCATCAGCTCGAAACGGTTGGCGCTGCGCCACGGGAACACTGCGCCGCTCATGTCAGCGCGCCGTGAAAATCAGTACCGCACCCACCGGCACCGACAGGCTGATCTGCGACAGCCCGGCGGCCTTGCGCAATGCGGCTACCCCCGCCAGCAAGTCGAAATCCTCGGCGTGCACCACCAATGGCTCCAGGGTGACCACCTGGAAGCGTCGGTCATCCAGGCGGGTCGCCAGCAATTCGGTGCTGTAGGTCTGGGTCTTGCCGTGCAGGGTCACCGACAGCGGCAGGCGCAGCTCGTATTGCGCGCCGGGGGCCAGGTCGTTGATCGGTTGCAGGTTGATCTGCGCATTGATCACCGCGTCCGGGAAGGTCTTGATCTCGAACAGCTCATTGCGCATGCGCTCGTCGCGCAGCGGGATGCCGCTGTTGATCGACTCCAGTTCGACTTCCAGCTGCGCCGCGCCTTTGCTGTCGACCTTGCCATGCAGCACCAGGAAGCGCTGCACTTCAGCGATGTCGGTGTTCTTGGTGGTGACGAACGACAGGCGCGAGGACTCGTTGTCCAGGTACCAGTCGGCATGGGCAGGCACGGCGGCAGCGGCCAGCAGCAGGAAGGCCATGGGTTTGAACAGGGACATAAAGACTCGTGGGGCAAAAAACCTGGGCGAACAGTAACAAAGACCTCCTGTAGGAGCGAGCTTGCTCGCGAAGGTTGCCAACGATGACGCGGGCATTCTGAATGAACGCGGTGCCTGTGAGCTCTTCGCGAGCAAGCTCGCTCCTACGGGGGAACGGTGGTCAGGCCAGCGCCTCCTGCACATCGCGAATCGTCGATTCCAGGCTGGCCAGGTGCAGGCTCAGCACCCGTTCCACCGGTGCCTGATCCATCGGCCAATGCAGCGCCATGCTGCCCACCAACCGGCCATTGGCCCGCACCGGCAAGGCCACCGCGCGAATCAGGAACGGCAGGCGCACCGGGTATTCCCAGTAGCCTTCGGTGCGTTGGCCAAACCCCTGGTGCTGGGATTGTTCACACGCCCGGTATTGATCGTCTTCCGCCACATGCTCACGACCGGCCAGGCGCTGCACTTCATCCGCCGACAATTGCGCCAGGCACGCCTTGCCCATGGCCGAATGAAACAGGCTGGCGTGCTGGCCGACGATCTGGCAATTGTTCGGGTAGAGCTTGCGCAGCACCGTGGGGATCGCGCTTTCCATCACTTCCAGGCGCTCGCCGTCGAAGCTCGACAGGTCCACCACCAGGCCGGTGCGCTCGCTGAGGTCCAGCAGCCACGGCGCGGCGCTTTCCACCAGTTGGCGCTTGAAGCGTTGCTGGGTGTCGCCGAACAACCGTCTGGCCCGCAGGCGGTAACGCCGGTCGCTGAGCCCACGATAGATCCAGCCCTGTTCCTGCAAGGTCAGCAGCATCCGCGAGACCGTGGCCTTGGGCAGGTGAGTCAGGTAATGCAACTCTTCCAGCCCCAGCGCCTGATGCTCGCCGAGCAATTCGATGATCGCCAGTGCCCGCCCTACTGAGCGTACGGTTCCCGTCTCGGCGTCGCTGCCCATGTGTCGATCTCCTTGATGCCGATGGATGATCTGATTTCACAGCAAGATACAGGCCCGTCGCGGCTCAACCGGTCGCCGAGAGGCAAGCGGGCGGTCGCCGCTGCACCCAGCGGGTCAGTTGTTCGTGGGCGTACGCCAGTTGCAACACCGCCCTGTCCGCCTGGGCCGGGCCGATGATCTGCAGGCCCATGGGCAAGCCCCGGGGGTTGAAACCCACCGGCACGTTCATGCTCGACAGGCCGGCCAGGGTGGGGCCGATCACCACTTCCATCCAGCGATGGTAGGTGTCCATCTCGCGCCCTGCGACGAGGCGTGGCCAGGCTTGTTGTGCATCGAAAGGGAACACTTGGGCGGTGGGCAGCAACAGGAAATCGTAACGTTCGAACAGTTTGCCGAGGGCGCGGTACCAGTCGCTGCGGTTGATCGAAGCCTGGTAAACGTCCGCCGCACTCAGTTGCAATCCGCCCTGCACTTCCCATTGCGCCTCCGGCTTGAGCAGTGCACGTTTTTGCGGGTCGGCGTACGCCGCGCCGAGGGAGCCCTGGATCAGCCAATGGCGGTGCACCAGCCAGGTCTGCCACAGCCGTTCCAGAGAAAATTCCGGTTGGCAGTGCTCGACCTCGCAACCCAGCGCAGCGAAGTCCTTGAGGGCCGATTCGCACAGGCTCATCACGCCGTCTTCCATCGGCAGGTAACCGTTGTAATCCCCGAGCCAGCCCAAGCGTGCACCCTTGAAGTCGCGCTGCAACGGCTCGCCAAACATCGCCGGATCCTCCTTGAGCGACAGCGGCACCCGAGGGTCATAGCCAGCCTGCACACTCAGCAGCCGCGCCACATCCGCCACGCTGCGACCCATCGGGCCTTCCGTGGCCAGTTGCTGGACGAACAGCTCCGGCGCCGGCCCGTGAGGCACCCGACCCTGGGACGGACGCAGGCCAAATACGTTATTGAACGCCGCCGGGTTTCGCAGCGAGCCCATCATGTCGCTGCCATCCGCTACCGGCAGCATGCGCAATGCCAGCGCCACCGCCGCGCCGCCGCTGCTGCCACCGGCCACCAGGCGCGGGTCATAGGCGTTGCCGGTGGTGCCGAACACGCTGTTGTAGGTCTGCGAGCCCAGGCCAAATTCCGGCACGTTGGTCTTGCCGATGATGATCGCGCCACTGGCCCGAACCCGCGCCACGCTGATCGCATCTTCTTGAGGAACATGCTCGGCGAACAGCGGCGAACCGAGGGTGGTGCGCAGGCCCTGGGTCGCCGCCAGGTCCTTGATGGCCTGAGGCATGCCGTGCATCCAGCCACGGGATTGGCCTTGGTCCAACTCGCGATCACGCTGCGCCGCTTCGGCCAGCACGTCCTCATGGGAGCGCAGCGAGACCAGCGCATTCACCGTCGGGTTGAAGCGTTCGACCTGGGCCAGATACGCCTGCATCACTTCATGGCAGGACACCTGCCGCGCATGGATCGCCCGAGACAGTTCGATGGCATCCAGTTCAACAATACTCAAGGTTTCACCTCGCTGGAAAACGGCGCCGGTCGTTTCGCCCGTGGCGCCTCATGCATGCAGTAAGTGCCCAGCAGCGTCAGGACGCAAGCGAACAGCACATAAAATGCCGGGGCTACCGGCGTGCCCAGCACCTTGCTGAGCCAGGTGACGATCAACGGCGCAAAGCCCCCGAATACCATCACCGCCACGTTGTAAGCCACCGACACCCCGGTGGAGCGTACTTCGATGGGAAACTGCTCGGCCAGGGCCGTCGGCGCCGGGCCGAAAAAGCCGCCGATGGCAGTGCACAACATCACCTGCATCACCAGCAAACGCTCGATGGACGGTGCCGCCGCGACCCACACATACAGCGGGTACACCATCACAAAAAACGCCAGGGTGAACGCCATCAATACCGGGCGCCGACCGAACCGATCCGACAGCAGGCCGGACAGCGGAATCACCACGGTCATCAGCGCCACCGCGAACATCTGCACCATCAGCACCTGATCCAGCGGCAGGCCGAGGTTCTTGTGGGCGAAGGTCGGCATGTTCACCAGCACCACGTAGAACGACACCGTTGCACCACAGGCCAGGCCCATCGAAACAAGGATGCTGCGGCGGTGATCGCGGATGACGTCCATCAAGCTCAGCGCCGCCCCCTTGGACTGTTTGCGCGCCTCGATAAATTCCTCGGGGTCTTCCATGTGCCGACGGATCCACAAACCCACCGGACCGATCAGCAAACCGAAGATGAACGGCAGACGCCAGCCCCATACTTCAAGGGTTTGCGGCTCGAAGAAGTGCGTGACCAACGCCACCATCGCCGCGCCGCCGAACACCGCCAGGCACTGTCCCACCAACTGCCAGGAACCGTACAGGCCCTTGCGATGGGCCGGCGCGCTCTCCACCAGGAACGCCGTGGCACTGGCGTATTCACCGCCGGTGGCAAAGCCCTGGAGCATGCGCGCAACCACGATCAGCATCGGCGCGCCCATGCCGATGGCAGCATAGCTGGGGGCGAAAGCGATCAGGGCGATGGAGATGGTCATCAACCGGATGATCAGTTGCATCGCAGCCTTGCGGCCTTTGCGGTCCGAATACATGCCCAGCAGAATCCCGCCCACCGGGCGCATGAAGAAGCCGACGCCAAAGGTGGCCAGGGCCATCAGCAGCGAGGCGTATTCATCCTCCGAGGGGAAAAACTGCCGGGCGATAATGCTGGCGAGAAAGCCGTAGACGATGAAGTCATACCATTCCAGCGCATTGCCGATCACCGCCGCCACCACCTGGCGGGTGCGGGATACACCTTGTTTTGAAGCCTGCATGGGAACACTCCATTCAACCAGTCGGAAAAGGGTCCAGCGGCAGAAAAAAGAGGTCGTCAGGCGGGCTTGAGCCAGCTCTCGGCCAGCGCGCCCCAGTAGGCGGCGCCGGTCAACAGGATGTCGTCGTTGAAGTCATAGGCGGGGTTGTGGACCATCGGCCGCGACACGCCGTTGCCGATAAACAGGTAGCTGCCGGGGCAGCGTTGCAGCATCCAGGCGAAGTCTTCGCTGCCCATCAGCTTGGTGGTGTTGCCGTCGACGGCATCTTCACCCAGCAGGGCGACGCCGACCTGGCGGGCGAATTCGGTTTCTTCGGGATGGTTGACCAGCACCGGATAGGCCGGGCGATGTTCGATCTGCGCGGTGCAGCCGAAGCTAGCGGCCTGGGTCAGGATGATCGCCTTGACCCGCTCCAGCATCAGTTCACGCACGTTTGCATCCAGGGCACGCAGGCTCAAACGCAACAGTGCTTGCTGGGGAATCACGTTGGCCGCCTGGCCCGCTTGCAGGGCACCGACGGTCACCACGGCGGCTTCCTGGGCATTGATATTGCGCGCCACCACGGTCTGCAATGCCATGACCATACTGGCGGCGGCCACCAGCGGGTCGACCGTCAGGTGCGGCATGGAGCCATGGCCACCGACGCCTTCGAGGGTCACGGTGAGCAGGTCCTGGGAGGCCATCATCGGTCCAACGCGCAGGCCCAGATGGCCGGCGGGCAAGCCCGGCATGTTGTGCATGCCGAACAATGCGTCGCAGGGAAACCGCTCCAGCAAGCCGTCGGCGAGCATGGCTTCGGCGCCGCCCTGGCCTTCTTCGGCGGGCTGGAAAATCAGGTTCAGGGTGCCGTCGAATTGACGGGTCGCGGCCAGGTAACGCGCGGCGCCCAGCAGCATGGTGGTGTGGCCGTCATGACCGCAGGCATGCATGCAGCCGGCGTGTTGGCTGCTGTAGCTGGCGCCGGTGTTTTCGATGATCGGCAACGCGTCCATGTCGGCGCGGATACCGAGCTTGCGCGAGCTGCTGCCATTGCGCAGCACACCCACCACGCCGGTCTGGCCGATGCCGGTGTGGACTTCGTAGCCCCAGTTACGCAGCGATTGCGCCACGAGGGCGGAGGTGCGGTTTTCTTCAAAACCCAGTTCGGGGTGGGCGTGAATGTCCTGACGCACGGCGTGCAGGTCGCTGGCGACATCGCTCAGCCAATCCAGGATGTGCTGGTGTGGGCTCATGGTGATTCTCCTCGCAGGCGGGTGTTCCCGTTCTTTTTCGTTGCACACCGCCAGATAACCGCGATGTGCGCAGGAGGACAATCAAAGGTGGTTCCACCCTGTGGAACCTCAGCCCCACCTGTGGCTGCATTAGGGCAAGAGGCGGCAGCCCTCGCGTTGGCCCAGCCATTGGGCACTGTGGGTGCGGCCCAGGCCGCTGGCGGTCACGAGGTGTTTTTCAGGGTTGTCGGTGAAGGCGCTGGTGGGCACGTATTGCTTCACATAACCCAGGCAATAATCAGCGGGATTGCCTTCCACATATCGGCAGGAGCAGTACTCCTTGGCGGTGTAGGCCGCGATGATGTCGGGGAAGGCTTGCAGATTGACCCGCTCGTGCCAGACCCAGCCGAGCAACACGAGTAACAGCAGGATCAACAGGCTGACGAAGGGATGACGGCGGATCATGGTTGCACCGCTGCAAGGACGCGTTTGAGGAGTTCGTTGTGGCGATAGCTGCCGTCGCGGTCGTCACCGTAGCGCACGATGACCAGCTGTTTTTCGGGCATCACGTAGAGCGCCTGCCCCCAGTGGCCGAGGGCGGCGAAGGTGTCGGCGGGCGCGTCCGGCCAGGGTCTGGCGGCACCCTGCACTTCGCGGTTGAGCCACCATTGGCCGCCCGGAACGGCTTCGTCCTGGCCCGCCTTGTACTTGTCGAACGGTTGGCGATTGAACGCGACCCACTCCTTGGGCAGCAATTGTTGCTCGCCCCAACGGCCGTCGCGCTGCATCAGCAGGCCGACGCGGGCCAGGTCGCGGGCGGTGAGGTAGGCGTATGAGGACGCGACGAAGGTTTCCTCGGCATCGCTTTCCCAGGTGGCGTTGTGGATGCCCAGTGGCTGGAACAGGGCGGTCCATGGGTAGTCGACGTAGGCCTTGTGGCCGAGCATGCCCTTGAGGGTGGCGGACAGGATATTGCTGTCGCCACTGGAATAGCGGAATGCCTGGCCGGGGGCGCTGGAGGTCGCGGTGTCGGCGGCGAACTCGGCCATGTCGTGGTGGCCGCGGGTGTAGAGCATGGCGACCACCGAGGATTTCAGCGGGGCGTATTCGTAGTCTTCCTGCCAGTCGAGGCCCGAGGCCCAGTGCAGCAGGTCGGCCATGGTCACGCCTGGGTGTTGTTTCATCGGCGGGTAAAAGCGCGCGGCGGGGTCGGTGAGTTTGAAGCGGTTTTCGCCGAAGGCCACGCCGAGCACGGTGGCCATCAGGCTTTTGCTGATGGACCAGGTCAGGTGCGGGGTGCTGGCGGTGATGGGGGCGGCGTAGCGTTCGTAGATGATCTGGCCGTCGCGGATGACCAGCAAGGCGTCGGTGCGGACGCCTTTGCGGGTGGTGTCATCGCGGGGTGGGAAGGCGTAGTCATCCAAGGCCTTGGCGGCCGGGCCGGTCAGGGGCTGGCCTTGGGACCATTCCTTCTCCGGCCAGGTTTCGGCTTGGGCTGTCAGGGTGAACAGCAGCGCGGCGTAGAGCAGGCCTTTGAACATGGACTTTGAGACTCAGGGCATTCGAGCCCGCGAGGCTAGCCCAGGGGGATGACGGTTTTGTTACGGGGCCCTTGGGGGGGAGTACATATCCGTTATTTAGGTAACGGCGGCTTATGGTTCCGCTCTTACAGCGGCTCACTTTTGAACAGCGCAAAAGTAAGCAAAACGCTCTTGCCCCACCACTCGGCACCTCGCCTAGGCTCGGTGTGCCCTCACTCCGGCTTTGGACCGTGGGCCGCCGTCATGGGCCATCCCTGGCCCAGGACGGCTAACCCGGCGTCCTGCCGGGTTACCCACGCTCCAAAGCCTGCGTTCGGCCAGCGTGGTTTAACGGGGCGCCTAAGATCAAAAGCAGATCAAAAGCACAGCGGCCTCCCGGCCGG
>NZ_JACAPZ010000044.1:0-2597 GCF_013385475.1 Pseudomonas sp. G5001 | reverse complement strand
CTGTAAGAGCGAAACCATAAGCGGCCGTTACCGCAGCAACGGATATATACCCAAACCCAACCAACACCCAACCACTACTCCGCACTACGCTGCGTATGACTCGATACAAACTGCCGAAACCGCTCAGTCGGCAACCCCTCAAACAACTCCGCCGGGGTGCCCTGGGCATCAATCAACCCATTGGCCATAAACACCACCCGATTGGACACATGCCGCGCAAACCCCATCTCATGGGTCACCACCAACATGGTCCGCCCTTCCTCGGCCAGCGACCGCATCACCCGCAACACCTCCCCCACCAACTCCGGGTCCAGCGCCGACGTCGGCTCGTCAAACAACATTACTTGCGGGTTCATCGCCAACGCCCGGGCAATCGCCACCCGCTGCTGCTGCCCACCCGACAAATGCGCCGGGTAATAATCACGGCGATCATAAAGCCCCACCTTGTGCAGCAGTTGCTCAGCTTCCTCCACACACTCGGCCTTCGAACGCTTGAGCACCCGCATCGGCCCCTCGATGACATTTTGCAAAACCGTCATATGCGACCACAGGTTAAAACTCTGGAACACCATGCCCAGCTTGCTGCGCATGGTCTCCACCTGCCGCGTGCTGCCAGGCAACAACCGACCGTTGCGCTGGCGCTTGAGCTCGATGGTTTCGCCGTCGAGCACAATACTGCCCTCGTCCGGGGTTTCCAGCAGGTTGATACAACGCAGGAAAGTGCTCTTGCCCGAACCGCTGGCACCGAGGATGGAAATCACGTCACCTTTGTGAGCCTCCAGCGAGATCCCCTTGAGAACCTGTGCCGAACCGAAAGCCTTGTGAATGTTGTTAACCGTAAGGGCGCTCTGAATCTGAGTACTCATGACAAGCTCCGCTGCAATCAGGAATGAGAAATAGGTTCGGGGGTTTGCTTGACCGGCACGTCTTTCGGCCGCTCACGCAGGTGGGGCGACAGACGATGTTCAATCCAGGCCACCACACGCACCACCAGGAAATTCAGGATCAGGTAGATCAACGCCGCACAAATGAACACTTCCATGGTGCGGTAGGTACGCTGGATGATTTGTTGCGCCACGCCGGTGACGTCCCACACGGTGACCAGGCTGGCCAGCGCGGTGGACTTGACCAGCAAGATGGCCTCGGTGGAATAGGCCGGAAGCGCCTGGCGCAAGGTGACGGGGCCGATCACTCGCCACAGCAGGGTCCAACGCCCCATGCCTACCGCCTGCCCCGCTTCGATCTGCCCTTGAGGCACGCTCAGCAGGCCACCGCGAATGATTTCAGCGGTGTAACCGGCGGTGCACAGCGCCAGGGAGACCACGGCGCAGCCATAAGGCGACCTCAACACCACCCACAGGAAGCTGTCGCGAATCGCCGGGAACTGCCCCAGGCCGTAATAGATCAGGAACATCTGGATCATCAGCGGCGTGCCGCGAAACAGCATGATGTAGAAACGCGCCGGGTAGCTGAGGAATGGCCAGCGGCTGACGCGCATGGACACCACGCCCAGCGACAGCAGCAACCCCAGGGTCAGGGACGAAAAAAACAAGGCCAGGGTGATGGGCAAGGCACCCAGCAACTTGAGCATGGTGTCGGCAAGAAAGGCGAAATCGATCATGGCAAACGGTCCCTTCTCACGACTGTGCAGGATTGCGCCGCTGCGTACGCTGTACGCGCGCTTCGGCAATATTGAAAAGACGGCCCGAAAGCCCGGTCAGAATCAGGTAGCACACGCCGCCGACGATGTAGAACGTGAAGTACTGGCGCGTGGAACCCGCCGCCACCTGGCTGGCGCGCATCAGTTCCACCAGGCCAATCACCGAAATCAGCGCGGAGTCTTTCAGGCTCATTTGCCAGACGTTGCCCAGGCCCGGCAGCGCGTACCGCCAGATCTGCGGGATCAGCACCCGGCGAATCCGCGTTGCGCGGTTCATGCCGATCGCCAGTGCTGCCTCAAGCTCACCCTTGGCCACCGCGATAAAGGCACCGCGATAGACCTCAGCCTGATACGACGCCGAGATCAATCCGACGGCGATGGCCCCCACCATGAACGGCGGGACATCGACATAGCCTTCACCGCCAAACCAGTGATTGACGGCCGTCACCACACTGGCACCGCCGAAATAGAACAGGTAGATCACCAACAGCTCCGGAATCCCCCGGAACAGGATGGAATAGGCATCCCCCAGGTATCGCAAGGCACGCTTTTTGGAAAGCTTGGCCATGGCCACCAGGCTGCCGACCAGCGCACCGACCACCAGCGCCGCAAGGGTCAACAACACGGTCATGAGGGCGGCCTTGAGCAAGGCCATCCCCCAACCCGTGTCGCCAAAACTGAGCATCTGCATGAGACTCATCAAGTCACTCCTACCGAAAACACATAAAGCACCGGAACCTTGAAATCCGTCTCAACCTGCCCGACGTCCATGAAGCAAAGGGTGCAACTGCCTGCCTGGTTTACTTGACCATCGGCAGGTTCAAACCCTGCTCCTTGGCGCAATCAATCGCGATCTGGTAGCCCGCATCCGCATGACGCATCACACCGGTCGCCGGGTCGTTGTGCAGCACGCGAGCGATACGCTCGGCGGCTTCGT